>NZ_CAXBLF010000022.1:0-49127 GCF_963976535.1 uncultured Algibacter sp.
GTACCTTGTAACCTGAGCTCAACGTAAGAACAAACATAATCTAATGAAAATCTATGACTTATGTTTTAATGTCAGGTTGAGCGCAGTCGAAACCCAAAGAATTTGTCGATTTTAATGACCTTTCGACTGCGCTCAAGGTGACAACCCAATTATTTTGTTGATTTTCACCCTTAAAATGGAGATTTTTATATCGAACTCAGGTTTGTAGGTTTGTTTTGTTGTTTTGTTGTTTTGTTGTTCGTTTTAACCTCTACAAGGTCAAAACAAGACCTTGTAGAGGTCCTATTAATCAGTCATCATTGAAATTCAACTTAGTCCAATTTGGTTATTAGTCAAGCTCAGGTTGGTAACTATTAAAACACATAGCGTAGCCTAAATTCGTTTAATAAACAAGTGGATTATTACCTTTGGTCAACCTGCAAGGTTTTGAGTACCTTGTAACCTGAGCTCAACGTAAGAACAAACATAATCTAATGAAAATCTATTACTTATGTTTTAATGTCAGGTTGAGCGCAGTCGAAACCCAAAGAATTTGTCGATTTTAATGACCTTTCGACTGCGCTCAAGGTGACAACCCAATTATTTTGTTGATTTTCACCCTTAAAATGGAGATTTTTATATCGAACTCAGGTTTGTAGGTTTGTTTTGTTGTTTTGTTGTTTTGTTGTTCGTTTTAACCTCTACAAGGTCAAAACAAGACCTTGTAGAGGTCCTATTAATCAGTCATCATTGAAATTCAACTTAGTCCAATTTGGTTATTAGTCAAGCTCAAGATTGGTAACTATTTAAACATATAATGCAAAAACCTACAGCCAAAACTCATCATCTAGTTTATCTATAAAATCATCGTCTTGATGTATGGCTTCAATTAAAGCCAATTGCGCTTCGGTAGCTACTTTTTGAATTTCTGGAAACAGCACACGTTCTTCAAAACGAATATGCTTATCCAATTCCTCTTCAATTTTGCTTAAGGCTTTAGCTTCATCGTCCGATTCTGTAAATAAACGTTTTAAACGCCTATGGTCTGCCAAGGCTTTTTTAATAAGGTCACTATCTTCATTTAAAATAGTAAAAATATGCGCTTCTTCCATTTCAAAATGAGGAATTAAATGAGTTTCAAAAAACCAATCGGCATAAATTTTTATACGTTTAGTTTCAATGTTTTTGCTAAATCCAGCTCTTATTTTCCATGATAATAGTAATCCATGATGGTGTTCTCTGCTCAGATTTTGTAATGCTTTATGTCTTTTTTGAGGTTTATGATTCATTGGTATTGGTTTTTAAAATATTAATAATAATGCTCCCTATTCCTAAAGGTAAAAACACACTAGAAAGAAACAGAAAAAGATAATAGTTTGGTAATGTACCCTTGTTAAAGTAAAACATACTGCCTTGAAGAATTAAAAACAATTCTGTTAAAGCAAAGCCTAAAACAAACGTATAGATTCCAAAATTTAAGCATGTATTAAATGTAACCCAGCTATTCTGTAAAATGAAACCAAATAAAAACCCCGTGATGACGCCCAACATTAGCAAATGAATAAAACCAATGACAAGATTTCGATGTTGATAAATAACTTGTGAAATTTCAGGAACGAGCGATAATAATTGCGCTCCTATTTTTAAAACCAAACAAAATATTGCGAAAGCATACATGTAAATAGTAAGTTTTGAGTTGTTTTTTAAGAGAATTAACCGGTAAGGTCTTATAAGCTTTAAAAATACAATCAGCGTTAAAAATTGAATAATAACGCCCAATCCGTTAATCCAAAATAAAACGATGTGAGGTGCAAACCAATATATTGGCAAAGCCAATGTTAACACCGTTGATAGGACTAAAAGCACAAAAAACAACCTAAATTGTTTTGAATCTTTAAGTTGTAAAACATGAAAAAACAGAGCGATCACAGCTATTAAAAACCAGCCGTTAAACTGAAAGTGCAAAAAGAATTGTATTGCAATTTGATAAAATGCCGAAGCTTGCCCAAGCATAGACACTGCAGGCCCTAAACTCCAAACTCCAGCAGTAGATAACAACATAAATAGTAATGCCGTTTTTAGTAATCTTCGAGTAACTATTGATTCCGTTTTATGGTGCTTCCAAATAAGAAACACAAAGTAATAACTGCAAAAAATATGTAATGTTGAAAACGCTATTGAAACAGTCGCATAGCCTTGAAACGGAAAACTAAGCATCATACCAACTACAGCAAATTGTGTTAGCCAAAATAACTTAGTGTATATAGGCTTCTTTTCTGGTACAAAATAATGCACAATGAGCACAAAGAGCATTAAGTAAACCCACCCCAACATGGCAATGTGCGAGTGGGCATGCGTTAAAAATCTATAATTAAAGTTAATAGTTCCAATTGATGCATAGCGCAATACCACGCCCATTATTGCAGCAATCAAAAAATTAATTAAGCATGTTACAACAAGTTTCCTTGGCATTTTAATGGCTTTCTAAATAATAAATATAGTTACCTAATATAGAATATTGAAAATTAAAAATTCCAGAAAAGTTGCCCATTCTGGAATTTTAGGATTATTAAAGCTAGAGGCAACGTTTTACCAACCAAATTGTTGCTCTAGCTTTACAGCCTTAGGGAATAAAATATTATTTTCTAAATGTATGTGTAAGTGCAAATCTTTTTCAAATTCATCCAACATAGCATAAGTTACTTTGTAGGTATTACAACCATCTGCTGGCGGATTGTAATTGTTAGAGAGTTCTGCAATTTGTCTAAAACGTTCGCCTTCATTATCGTGTTCTTGCATCATCATCGCAATTGGGTTTTCAACGGTACCAAACTGTGGTGATTGCACTGAGACTTGTTCTAATTTAGCATTCACCATTTTTTTTACAAAAGGGAATAATATTAACTCCTCTTTTTTCATGTGTGCCGCCAACTCGCCTGCTGATGCTGTAAACAGTTCATTTATTTTAAATAATTCTGGATGATTCTCTCCATGCACACTACATAATTTATCTAAAAACTGACGTAATACGGGGATTTTTGCTTCAACGTAGCGATGGTGTTTTTTTTCAATATAATCAATTAATAAATCTAACGGCCACGATTTATAATCTATTGCCTGTTCTCCTTTAGCATTTAAAATGCTATCTAGCTCATCTAATAAAACGTTGCTATCTAGTCCTTTTTTTTCGCAAGCTTCATTAATAGTTCTGTTTCCGTTGCAGCAAAAATCAATTTTATATTTAGAAAAAACAGCTGCTGTTCTATAATCCTCGGCTACAAATTGCCCTATTTGTTTTTCTGAATCTTTTTGTAATGTTACCATAACTAATTATTTATTTCGGATGTTTTTATCCTATTTATATTCAATTTTTTTTGAGTGAAACCCAATTTTCTAAATTGATGTTTGAACTCATCCCAATTTTATATTGGGATCTTTAGATCTCTATTATTAACTAAATCTTTAAAAATGAGGCTCCAGACTTAATGTTTAGTGCCAATTCTTCTAAACTTGTTTCTTCTAGCATGAACTTTAAACCATCTCGGATAGCCTTAAATTTATCGTGTACGGGACACGGGTGAGCTTCATCGCACTTATGTAAACCTAAACCACATTCGTTATAAATTGAATCACCATCAATAGCATTTACAATATGGTTAAGTTTAACCGTTGCTATTTTATTTTTATCAATTTCAAAGCCACCATATGCTCCTTTTACAGAATTAACAATATCATGTTTCACTAATGCCTGCAAAATTTTAGCTGTAAATGCTTGTGGAGAATCTATTTCTATTGCAATCTCTTTTGGGCTAACTAGCTTACCCTCATAAGAATTAATAGCAATAAAAATGGATGCTTTTATACCATACTCACAAGCTTTAGAAAACATATTTGATTTTAATTTAGCACAAATATATCATTTTATTTTAATTAAGACAAATTTATCTTAATTAAAATTGATTTTTATACCAAACTTTTTGCCACTCGCGTTTTAAAATTAAAAAAGCAACATCTTCTGACAGTTTTAAAATATCACTTCCGTCTAACGCTTTAACTTGTTTTTCAGAGACATCAATAATATAAAGGAGATTCAAATATTCGATAAACTTTTCTTGAATGAGTTTATACACCGTTTCATGAAGTATCAGTTTTAAGCTTGATGGTAAGACTTCTTCATGAAAATCTAAATCGATATTAGCTAAAAGAAAATCTTTATTTAGCTGGAGTATTAATTTTTCATATAAATCTAATTGATTCGCTTCTTCAATTAAATCAACAAACGTTGCTGGTAAATTCATTAAACAATTCTATTCATTAAGTGGTCACCAAAAGCCTTCAACAACAATTTTTTATCTTCTAAAATATTTAAAGCATCTAAAACTGTAAATGCTTTATTTGTATAATCTTGAATGGCTTGTTTTGTTGCATCTGCTGAGCCTGTAGAAATAAAGAACTTTTTAGCAACTTCAATTTTAGTATTAATATCCTCAGGATCTGATGAAAATAATTGATGTAAATCCACTTTATCATTATCATTTGAAAACTCTAAAGCTTTTAAAAATAAATAGGTCTTTTTATTCTCGATAATATCGCCTCCTACTTGTTTCCCAAACGTTTTTGGGTCGCCAAAAGCATCTAAATAATCGTCTTGTAATTGAAACGCAATGCCTAAATTTTTACCAAATTCGTAAATACTGTCTTGATCTTTATCTGAAGCATGAGCCACAATAGCACCCATTTTCATGGCAGCTCCAACCAAAACAGCAGTTTTGTACTCAATCATTTTTAAATACTCAGGGATGGTAACATCATTTCTGGTTTCAAAATCAACATCATATTGTTGGCCTTCGCAAACCTCTAGCGCCGTTTTACTAAATAATTTGGCTAAAGCTTGAAATGTAGTAGCGTCATAATTCTCAAAGAGTTGATATGCCATAATTAACATAGCATCACCAGAGAGAATTCCAGTATTTACATCCCACTTTTCATGCACTGTTTTCTCTCCACGGCGCAATGGTGCATCATCCATAATATCATCATGAACTAATGAAAAATTATGAAACACTTCAACACTTAAAGCTGCATTTAATGCTTCTTTATAATCGCCGTTAAAAATATCAGTAGCTAATAATGTTAAAACAGGCCTTAGTCTTTTTCCTCCTAAACCTAATATATAATCAATGGGTTGGTAAAGGCCTTTTGGTTCTTTAAATTTAGAATATTCTTCTAAATATTTTATAAACTCCTCTTGGTATTTTTCTATTGAAAGCATCAAACAAAAATAATGTAATTCATCATATTAAAAAGTATCAAACAAAATTAAGTGTTAAAAAAATTAAAAACTTTGGAAACTTTTTTTGTTTTTAAAGTTTCCATAAGTATATTTGCGCCGAATATGAGAGAAAATATCATACATAAAGCTGCCGTATTATTTTTAACACTAGGGTTTAAAAGTGTTACTATGGATGATATAGCTCATGAAATGGGCATATCGAAAAAAACTATTTATGTGCACTTTCCTAACAAAACTAAACTTGTTGAAGCAGTAACTTTTAATTTGTTTGACACCATTTGTGCCGGTATAGACGATATCTGCGAAAATGTGAGCAACCCAATTGAAGAATTGTATTCAATAAAGATGTTTGTAATGCACCATCTTAAAAATGAGAAATCATCGCCTCAATATCAACTGAAAAAATACTATCCAAAAATTCATACCGAGCTAAAGTATAAACAGTTTGAAAAAATGCACCAATCTGTTCAAGAGAGT
Organism: uncultured Algibacter sp.; assembly: GCF_963976535.1. Classification (NCBI taxonomy): domain Bacteria; kingdom Pseudomonadati; phylum Bacteroidota; class Flavobacteriia; order Flavobacteriales; family Flavobacteriaceae; genus Algibacter; species uncultured Algibacter sp. The sequence goes on from NZ_CAXBLF010000022.1 coordinate 5,750, forward strand.
TTAGAACATGGTGTAGCCACCGAGGTTTTTAGAAATACTATTGATGTAGATTTTATTTCTAGAATGTATTTCACAGGAATGACAGGTATTAAAGATAATATGTTTTTTCCACCAGAACATTATAAAATGAATTACTTAATGGAAAGTTACTTAGAATATCACTTAAGAGCCATTGTTACTGAAAAAGGACTCCAAATATTAAACAAATTTATAACATCAAATCAATCAGAAAAATGAAGAACAAACTAATTTTAATTTTTAGTTTATTGATTTCTTTTGCAATATTTTCTCAAGAAAACAAACAAAGTTTCTCATTACAAGAAGCTATAGATTATGCATTGGAAAACAACAGAACATCAAAAAACGCTTCGCGCGATATTGATGCGGCCTACAAACAGAAATGGGAAACTATTGCTACTGGTTTGCCCCAACTTAATGCCGGAATCGATTATCAAGATTTTATTAAACAGCAAATACAAGTTATTCCTGCTGATGCTTTTGGTGGCCCAAAAGGTGAACTCGCGGCAATAGAATTTAGTGTGAAACAAAACGTTAATGCTTCGGCCACTTTAAGTCAATTAATTTTTGACGGCTCGTATTTAGTTGGCCTACAATCTGCAAAGGTTTTTTTAGAAATATCTAAGAATGCTAAAATTAAAACGGATTTAGAAGTTAGGAAAGCTGTAATTAATGCTTACGGAAATGTTTTACTAGTTGAAGAGAGTCTGAAAATATTAGAACGAAACAAAACAGCTCTTGAAAAAAATGTTGATGAAATCACTAAAATTTTTGAAAATGGTTTAGAAGAAGAAGAAAGTGTTGAACAATTAAAAATAACCCTTTCTGGAGTAAAAAGTTCTTTAAACAATACACGACGCTTAAAAAAAGTGGCTTATCAAATGTTGAACATGAATCTAGGTATAGATATTGAAAACCCAACGGTTTTAACAGATAATTTAGAAATACTTACAGCGCAAAATTTAAATTTAAACTTTTTAAATACTCCATTTTCCATTGAAAATACAATTGATTACCGAATTGCCGAGAATGATAGAACATCAAAAGAGCTTTTAGTTAAACTTGAAAAAAGCAAAGCCTTACCAACTATGAGCACTTTTTTAAGCGGTGGTTATTTATCCTATAGCGACAATTTTGATTTTTTAAACACAGATCAAAAATATTACGGTTTTGGCGTATTTGGTATCAATTTAAAAATACCCGTTTTTAGCTCGGGCTTGCGGAGTGCGTCAACCCAACGCGCTAAAATTAATTTAGAAAAAGCAAAGGACGACTTAACGGAAACAGAGCAACGGTTAAAACTACAAATTGAAACAGCCAAAAGCGATTACCAATTTTCAATTGAAGAGTATGCCAATAAAAAAGAAAACCTAAACCTTGCAGAACGCATTGAACAAAAAAACCAAACGAAGTTTTTTGAAGGTATTGGCTCTAGTTTTGAATTAAGACAAGCACAAATTCAATTATACACGGCACAGCAAGAATTTTTACAGGCCATGCTTGATGTCATAAATAATAAGGCTGCTTTAGAAACCATTATAAATGAAGTTGATTAGTTTATTTGTTTAAAGTTTAAAAAAGAAAACATGAAACATTTCTCATTTGAAAAATTAACCGTTTGGCAGAAATCTAGAACATTATCTGTTTCAATATATGAAGTAACAAAACCCTTTCCTGATGATGAGCGTTTTGGCTTAATAAGTCAAATGAGGCGGTGTGCTATTTCTATCTCATCTAATATAGCAGAAGGTAGCGGCAGACATTCAGGAAAAGATAAAGCAAGATTTACAGAAATAGCATTTAGTTCAGCTTTAGAACTTTTAAATCAAATTATTATAGCTAACGATTTACAATTTATCTCAAACAAAAATCATGATGTGTTAAGAGATAATATTTCGGAAATAACTGCAATGCTAAACAGCTTGCACAAATCTCAATTAAAATAAACTCATAAACACATAAACTCAATAACTAATGAAAAACATATTCACCCTTTTAATATTCGCTTTACTCATTTTATCTTGTAGTGGCGATAAGAATAAATCTGTTGAAGACATAATTGCAACAGAAAATTTAGAATTAATCCGTAAAAAGAAAACAGAATTAGATGCTTCTGCTAAAGAAATTTCTAATCAGTTAAAACAAATAGAAGCTAAAATTAAAATTTTAGATCCTCAGGAAAAGATCCCATTAATCACAACTTTTGAAGCTAAAGAAACTGTTTTTACGCACTACCTAGAATTACAAGGAAGTGTTAACACCAAGCAAAATATTATTATATACCCAGAGTTTTCGGGTGTTTTAAGTCATCTTTACGTTAAAAAAGGACAACGTGTTAGCAAAGGTCAAATACTTGCCAAAATAGATGATGGTGGTTTAAGCCAACAACTATCACAATTAAAAATTCAAACAGCCTTAGCTAAAACCACTTTTGAGCGTCAGGAGCGTTTATGGAATCAAAAAATAGGTAGTGAAATTCAATTTTTACAAGCGAAAGCAACATCCGAAGCTCAAGAACAAGCCGTAAGTCAATTACAAAATCAAGTTTCAAAAACAGTTGTTCGTGCACCTTTTGGTGGTACTATTGATGATGTTATTTCAGAACAAGGTTCCGTTATAGTACCAGGGCAATCTGCACTATTTAGAATTGTAAATCTTCAAGATATGTATATTGAAACAGATGTTCCAGAGCGCTATATATCTGAAGTTGTTACTGGTAAAGATGTACAAGTAGATTTTCCAGTACTTAATAAACAAATGACCGCTAAAGTACGTCAAGCCGGAAATTTTATTAATCCAGCAAACCGAACTTTTAAAATAGAAGTTGGTGTTGCTAATAAAGAAAAGCTGATAAAACCAAACTTAACAGCTAGACTTAAAATTAACGATTACACAAACAATAAAGCTATTTTAATTCCGCAAAGTATCATTTCTGAAAATGCAAACGGCGAACAATATGTTTATACCGTTTCGGATAAAGTTGAAAACAAAGGAAAAGCAAAACGTGTTATTATTGAAACAGGTAGAACACAAGGTGATAATATAGAAGTAACTTCTGGTTTAGAAAACGGTAGCGAAATTATAAAAGAAGGAGCACGTAGTGTAAAAGACGGGCAAGATGTAAAAATTCTTGAAGTTGAATAGCTTGTCATTCCTGCGAAGGCAGGAATCCACTTTTAGAATAGCTTAAGTTAAAAAAATGACCCCTTCGATGAAGACTGTGCTGAGCGCAGATGAAATACTCTGGGTGACAAAAAATAATCAATCATGACAAAAGATTTAAAAAATAAAAAAGTAAATAAAGAATTTTCGCTATCATCATGGGCTATTAACAATAAAACCACCATGTATGTATTAATTGCGGTAATTCTTTTCTTAGGCGCTGGAGCTTATTTTAGTATGCCTCGTGAGAGCTTTCCGGAAATTAAAGAAACCAAAATTTACATAAGCTCTGTTTACCCAGGAAACACCGCGGAAGATATAGAGAAACTCATTACAGACCCCATTGAAGATAAACTTAAAACGGTAAGTAATGTTGTTGAAATTACCTCAACCTCTCAAGAAGATTACTCCATAGTTATTGTTGAATTTGATGAAGATATTAGTGTTGAAGCAGCTAAACAGAAAGTTAAGGATGAAGTAGATTCGGAAACCTCAAGTGAAGATTGGCCAACCTTCAATGGTGCCAAAGTAGAGCCTAATATTTTCGATTTAAGTATGTCTGAAGAAATCCCTATTCTCAACATAAATATTTCTGGAAATTACCCAGTAGATAAGTTGAAAGAATACGGTGAATATCTGGAAGATGAAATTGAAGGGCTTCAAGAAATTAAACAAGTAGATATTCGTGGTGCACAAGAAAAAGAAGTTGAAGTAGCTGTGGATATTTATAAAATGATGGCTGCTCAAGTAAGTTTTGATGACATCATTAATACTATAAGCAGAGAAAATTTGACGATGTCTGCGGGTAATTTAATATCTAGCGGACAACGAAGAACCATAAGAATTATAGGTGAAATAGAAGACCCCGAAGAACTTGAAAGTTTTGTTGTAAAGTCTGAAAACAACAATGCTATCTACCTTAGAGATGTTGCTAAAGTTACTTTCAAGGATGAAGACAAAACCACTTACGCCAGAGAATTTGGAGCACCCGTAGTGATGTTAGACGTTAAAAAACGAGCAGGAAAAAACATGGTAGCGGCGGCAGAACAGATTCAGATTATTGTTAAAGATGCCATAAAAAATAAATTTCCGCCAGATTTAAAAGTCACTATTGCTAACGATCAGTCTTCAAAAACCATTGGGCAAGTAGATGATTTAGTTAATAACATCATCTTCGGTATCATTCTGGTTGTAACCGTTTTAATGTTCTTCTTAGGATTTAAAAATGCCTTATTTGTTGGTTTTGCAATACCCATGTCTATGTTTATGTCGCTCATGATATTGAACTATTTGGGTTATACCATGAACACTATGATTCTCTTTGGATTAATTATGGGACTTGGTATGTTAGTAGATAATGGCATTGTAGTGGTAGAAAATGTCTATAGATTAATGAGTGAAGAAGGATTGAGTCGTATTGAAGCTGCCAAAAAAGGCATTGGTGAAATTGCATTCCCTATTATTATTTCTACTGCAACAACGGTAGCTGCTTTTATCCCGTTAGGTTTATGGCCTGGAGTTATGGGTCAGTTTATGATTTATTTCCCAATAACGCTATCTGTTGTTTTAGGCTCGTCATTATTTGTTGCCATTTTCTTTAACTCGGTAATGGTTTCTCAGTTTATGACTACTGAAGATAAGAACATGCCGCTAAAACAAATCATTAAAATTTCAGCTATTATTGGAAGTATTGGTTTATTGATTTTAATTTTTGGTGGAGCCTATAGAGGCTTAGGAAGCTTAATGATAGTAACTGTTGGTTTATTATGGATATATAGATTATTCCTAAGAAAATGGTCCAACAGCTTTCAAAATAATATTTTACCTCGATGGGAACGTTTTTATGAAAAATCACTTCGTTTTGCGTTAAGTGGAAAAAAACCCGCAGTAATTACTATTGGAACGTTTGTGTTACTTATTATTGCTTTTATGGGCTTTGGAGCATCCGTTGAAAGTCAGCGTACAAAAGTGGAATTCTTTCCAGACAACACACCTAATCAAATTATAGCTTATATAGAATATCCCGAAGGTACCGATATTAAAAAGACCAATGCCATTACCAAAGATATTGAAGAACGCGTTTACAGCATTATAAACGATGCCGCTTATATAGACGATTCAGGTTTTAATTTCTTAACAGAAAGTGCGGTTTCGCAAGTTGGTGAGGGTGCGGGTAATCCACAAACCGATGGTGGCTCTGCTGCCGAAATGCCACATCGTGGAAAAATTACGGCCACAATGCGTGAATATAAATTCAGAGAAGGCGCCGATAGTCAAGCGCTTCTTAAAAAAGTACAAGAAGCTTTAAAAGATGTATATCCTGGTGTTGCTATTTCAGTTGAAAAAGATGCCGTTGGTCCTCCTGCTGGATATCCAATAAATGTTGAATTAGAAGGTGAAGATTATTCTGAATTGATTGCTACTGCTGAAAAAATGCGCGATTTTATCAACTCTAAAAATGTTGAAGGAATTGATGAATTAAAAATTGACGTAAATAAATCAAAACCATCCATGCAAGTTTTGGTTGATAGAAAAAAGGCTGGAGAATTAGGTGTAACCTCGGGTCAGGTTGGACAACAATTACGTAATTCAATTTTTGGAGCAAAAGCAGGTGTTTACAAAGAGGATGGTGAAGATTATGATATTTATGTGCGTTTTAACGAAGAAAATAGATACAATACCAATGCTATTTTTAATCAGAAGATCACGTTTAGAGATTTGGCTTCAGGACAGATAAAAGAGATTCCTGTTTCAACCGTTGCTAAACAATCTAATAACTCTGGTTTCAGTGCCATAAAACATAAAGATGTTAAGCGTGTTGTAACCCTTTATTCTGCTTTAGCTCCAGGATTTACTGATGCGGGCGCCATTGTTTCTAAGATTCAACACGAAATGCAAAGTTTTACTGAAAAACCAGATGACGTAAAAATTGACTACACCGGTCAAATTGAAGAACAAAACAAACAAATGGCATTCTTAATGGGAGCATTCTTTACTGGTTTGGGTTTAATTTTCTTCATTTTAATTTTCCAATTTAATTCTGTCTCAAAGCCCGGTATTATCATGCTAGCTATTTTCTTGAGTCTAATTGGTGTCTTTGGAGGTATCGTTGCAACAGGTAGTTCATTTGTTATTATTATGACCATGATGGGGATTATTTCCTTAGCTGGTATTGTGGTGAATAATGGTGTGGTGCTTTTAGATTATACACAGCTATTAATTGACAGGCAAAAAGTTAAACACGATTTAGAAGATAATCAATATTTAGGAAGAAACAATCTTATAGAGGCCATTGTAAAAGGTGGAAAAGCGCGTTTACGTCCAGTTTTATTAACGGCAATTACAACCATTTTAGGATTAATTCCTTTAGCTACAGGTTTAAATATTAACTTCTTTACATTATTTAGTGAATTTGATGCTAATATCTACATGGGTGGAGATAATGTTATTTTCTGGGGCCCTTTAGCTTGGACTGTTATTTACGGTTTGTTTATAGCAACCTTCCTAACATTAATTGTAGTACCCATTTTATTTTATCTTGTCACCAAATTCAAAATGTGGTTATATAAAGATAGAGTCTCAACTCATAAAGAATTGGTTCCTCAAAAAATCTTCAATATGGATAAACATATAGATTAATTCGAAAATAAATTCCTCGATTTTTAATCGAGGTTTCAGCTAAATTTGTCATTCTCACGAATGCGGGAATCCAATACGGGATAAAACACCTTGAGTCAAGTTGTTTTAAAAAGATCCTTTTGTTCTTAGACCAAAAGGATTAGTGAATCAAGAAAAAAAGCCCCAACACTTGTTGAGGCTTTTTGATTTAAAATGATATTGAATTAATTAAAACGAATAGTTTATTCCAATACTAAAGTTTGTTCCTAATTGACCTAATTGTTGTACTTCAGATGAGTAAACAAATCTACTACCTGCCTGTGCAGTTCCGGTAGAGGCTTTAGTGACGTCTGGGTAAACATCAAAAATATTATTTATAATACCTGTTAAACTTAATTGATTAGTAAAGTTATAAGTTAAACTTAAATCAGTAGCTGTTTTAGAAGATAACTCTTGATCAATACCAGCAGCCGTTTCTACACCATTAACTGTTCCTCCACTAGGAGCGGTAACAGTAACTTTACCAAACATGGTGTTGTATAGACCAATATTAACTTTTTCTGATACATAATCTAAACCTAAAATAACTTTAGATTTTGGTCTTGCACTTGTAATTAATCCTTTTTCTTCACGAGCAAAAATATTATACCCTTCATTAGCTAATGCATCTGGCGTATTAATTGTTGAAATAGTTGTTTTATTAAAGTTAGCAGCCAAATTAGCATGTAATTTACCAGAACCCAAATCCATATTTCTATAATTTAAAACGAAATCGGCTCCAGTAGTTTTAGTATCTCCTGCGTTTATAAAAAACTGTACTGCAACCACACCATTATCTTGAAGAATTTGCTCTACAGGATTCGTTGTAGTGTCATCAGAATCAGAACCAATTTGAGAAGAAAACAATACACGGTCATCAACCTTAATTTGATAAAAATCTAAGGATGCTGAAAAATTTCTATCAAACTTATAAGTAATCCCTGCAGCTATATTTTTTGATGTTTCAGCAAACAATTCTGGAACTCCTAAAGCTTGAACTGCTGGGTCATTATTTGCTAAAGTTCTTTGTAACAATGGTTGTGGCGAACTAGCAACAATAATATATTGGGTGTTTGTTAAGTAACGCTGGTGTAATGTTGGTGCTCTAAAACCTGTACTATACGATGCTCTTAAAGCTCCTTTATCTCCTAATTTTTGACGACCAAATACTTTCCAAGAGAAATTATCTCCAAAATCTGAAAAATCTTCATACCGTCCAGCAGCTCCTAATAATAAATCGTCAGATATATCAAAATCTAAACCTGCATAAGCTGCGAAGTTATTTCTATCCCATTCACCAGCTTCTCCTGGCGTAATACCAGCAAATGAATCTGATCCTGCAGGAAGTCCAGAAGTTGAACTAGCTCCATAATAAGATAATGGGTTCCCTTGTCTAGCTTCAAATTTTTCTTTCTTATACTCAAATCCAAAAGAAGCACTCACAACATCAGAAAACACTTTAGAGAAGTCTAAATTCCCAACCACATTGCTTAGGCTGTAACCCCCTGGATTAAAAGTTGTAGGTGATGTTCCTGTATCTGAAAGATAACTTCTATTTACAGAATTATTTACAGTATAATCTACACTGTTTTTACCAAAAGTAACACTTGCATCAGCTTTCCAATCATCTCCTAAATCCATTTTAATTCCTGCTGCATTAAGGTTATCTTTAATTCTAGCTTCAAAAGTTGGTTGATATCCTTCAAAATCTTCAGGTGATGTTAAAAAACCCGAACTTTCTACATCGCCTCTCCAATATGGTGCTCTGTAATAGGCAAAACTACGTCCAGTTCTTAATGTATATCCATGGAAAGAATAAAATTCAGAATTTTCTCCTACGGGGTGAGACATATTGACAAATATGTCCCCCTTTTCTAAATCTGGTTGTCCTACCTTCATTCCTAACTGAGGATTGTTAGTTGCCCAATCTACCCAATTTTGTTGTGGGTTAGCTGGTAAATCTGATACACCTGGCGAACCAGCTCTATTTGTGAATTTTTGATTGTAATATCCTAAAGTTAGGTTTATAAATCCACCATCTCCAAAACCAAATGTTGTATTAAAGTCTGTAGCAAAATTAAATCCATCGCCTTCAGAAGTAACACCGCTTTTAGTAGTAAATGTTGAAAACTCTGCATCTTTTTTCAAGACCATATTAATTACACCTGCTATGGCATCAGATCCATATTGTGCAGATGCTCCATCACGCAAAATCTCTATGCGCTCTATAGCTGCTGTTGGAATACTTTTTAAATCAATTCCAACTTCACCTTTTCCAGGTGTTCTATTTAAAAACACTTGTGCACTTTGGTTTTTACGTTTCCCGTTTACTAAAACTAAGGTTCTACTTGGACCTAATCCACGCAAATCTGCTGGATCGTAATGTGCTGTTGCATCAGAAATGGCTTGATTTTGCGCATTGAATGATGGCACTTTAAAAGTTAACATCGCCTCAATGGTTGGTTGTCCACCACTTGTTAGCTCTTGTACACTAATGTTATCTATTGGTACAGGAGAATCTAAAATAGTTCTTGGTTTAGCCCTATTTCCTAGAAGCACAACCTCATCAAGCGCCACGCCCGATTGTAAAGTAACATTTAATGTATTGCCTGATACAGCAATTTCTTGAGCTTCATAACCTACATAAGAAAAAACAAGGATATCTCCATTGTTTGCTTTTAAGGTGTAATTACCATCAAAATCGGTTGTAGTTCCTGTCGCAGTTCCTTTAACAACTACTGAAACGCCAGGTATAGGTTGCGATGTATCATCAGTAACAGTACCTGAAACATTTTGACCCAAGATTAGATTAGACATTCCTAAGAACATTAAAAAAACCATTGGTTTTAAATGAAATAATTTTCTCATAATATTGTTTTAGTTTTAAATTAGTTGGTGCTAATATATGCATATTATCGATTTGAGTCATTATAATTATTTAAAATGTTATGCTTGCATACAATATTCTGTTAAAAAAAAGTATCAAATTTTGCTATATTCTCAAATAATAATGTCTGATATTATCATTTTCACAAAGACTCACGAAGCATTTCTAAATCAAGCACCTTGTACCAAATTTGTCCTTAAACTAAAAAAACAATTTTAAAAATTAATACTCTGCTGTATTTCCTTAAATTTGCAAATCTAATATTATAATATGTACAGAAGTCATAATTGTGGTGAGTTAAGAGCTGCAAATATAAATACAGAAGTTACCCTAGCAGGTTGGGTGCAAAAGTCTAGAGATAAAGGATTTATTGTTTGGGTAGATTTGCGCGATCGCTACGGTATTACACAATTAGTATTTGATGAAGAACGTACTTCTAAAGACCTAATAGAGCAAGCTCAAAATTTAGGACGTGAATTTGTAATTCAAGTTAAGGGCGCGGTAATTGAACGTGCTTCAAAAAACCCAAATATTCCTACAGGCAATATAGAAATTTTAGTTTCAGAATTAACAATTTTAAATGAAGCTTTACTTCCACCTTTCACTATTGAAGACAAAACGGATGGTGGTGAAGATATAAGGATGAAATATCGCTACTTAGATATTCGTCGTAACCCTGTAAAAAACAACTTAATATTTAGGCATAAAGTTACTCAAGCGGTTAGAAATTATTTATCAAAAGAAGGTTTTATTGAAGTTGAAACACCTTATTTGATTAAATCTACACCAGAAGGAGCAAGAGATTTTGTGGTACCGTCAAGAATGAACGCAGGTCAATTTTATGCGCTTCCGCAATCTCCTCAAACTTTTAAGCAGCTGCTTATGGTAGGTGGTATGGACAAATACTTTCAAATTGTAAAGTGTTTTAGAGATGAAGATTTACGTGCCGATAGACAACCAGAATTCACACAAATAGACTGTGAAATGGCATTTATCGAGCAGGAAGATATATTAAATGCTTTTGAAGGCTTAACGCGTCATTTACTAAAAGAAGTGAACGGTGTAGAGGTAGAAAGGTTTCCAAGAATATTATATGACGATGCCATGCGCTTATACGGAAACGACAAACCAGACATTCGCTTTGGAATGGAGTTTGGCGAATTAAACGGCGTTACTCAACATAAAGATTTTGGTGTTTTTAATAATGCTGAATTGGTAATTGGTATTGCAGTTTCTGGAGGAAATCGTTATACAAGGAAGGAAATAGATAAATTAATCGATTGGGTAAAGCGGCCTCAAGTTGGTGCTTTAGGCATGATATATTGCCGTTGTAATGATGATGGTTCTTTTAAATCTTCCGTAGATAAATTTTACAATCAAGAGGATTTAGCAAAATGGGCAGAAGTTACTGGCGCTAAAAAAGGTGATTTAATTTATGTACTTTCTGGTGATAAAAATAAAGCACGAGCCCAATTAAGTGCGTTACGTATGGAATTAGCAGAACGTTTAGGGTTAAGAGATCCAAAAACATTCGCACCACTTTGGGTAATGGATTTTCCATTATTAGAATGGGATGAAAAAACCGAGCGTTATCATGCCATGCACCATCCATTTACATCACCAAAACCAGGACAATTAGAGTTATTAAAAACTAATCCAGGCGATGTAAAAGCCAATGCTTACGATTTGGTGTTGAACGGAAACGAAATTGGTGGTGGTTCCATAAGAATTCACGATAGAGAAACCCAAGCTTTAATGTTTGATTATTTAGGCTTTACGCCTGAAGAAGCCGAAGCACAGTTTGGTTTTTTAATGGATGCCTTTCAATATGGCGCTCCACCACATGGTGGTTTAGCTTTTGGATTAGATAGATTAGTTGCTATTTTAGGTGGACAAGAAACTATTAGAGACTTTATAGCATTTCCTAAAAATAATTCTGGTCGCGATGTGATGATTGACGCACCTGCACCAATTGATGATGAACAATTAACAGAATTAAGTTTAAAACTTAATTTAAAATCATAAAAAAATCCTGCAATAGCGGGATTTTTTGTTAGTTTTATAACATGCCTTCAACCACTAAAAAACTATTACGTCAATTTCTAATCTGGAAATATAAACATATTTCAGAGCGTCAATTTGTTTATATACTTAGTATTTTAGTTGGTTTTCTAGCTGGTTTAGGGACCGTTTTACTAAAAAACTTAACACATTATATTCGACTGCTTTTTGAATTAGATTTTTTTAACAATTACCAAAATTCGTTGTATTTCATTTTCCCAATGATAGGGCTGTTTTTGGTTTATGTTATTAAACAAATATGGTTAAAAAAGCATATAGGTCATGGCATTTCATCAACACTTTATGCCATTTCTAAATTAGGAGGTATCATTCCTCGTTATAATATTTATGCTGCTTTAATTACAGCACCATTAACTGCTGGTTTTGGTGGATCTGTAGGGCTACAAGGTCCTGCGGTTAGTGTCGGTGCTGCATTAGGCTCCAATGCGGCTCGATTGTTTCACATGAATACCAAGACACGAATGCTCCTAATAGGCTGTGCGGCGGCTGGGGCTATGGCATCCATGTTTAAAGCACCCATTGCAGCCATTATATTTGCTATTGAAATTTTTAGTCTTGATATTGCCTTCGCCTCATTAGTACCACTTTTATTAGCATCTGTTTCTGCTGTTGTAACATCATATATGTTTTTAGGAACCGATGTTTTACTTCGATTTGAACTAACAGATAAATTTGAAATTAACGATATTGCATTTTATATGCTTTTAGCACTTGTAACAGGTCTAGCATCGGTATACTTTTCAAAAGTATTTTTCGCTATAACCAATTTCTTTAAGCAATTTAAAAGTAGAGCACTGCGGTTATTAATAGGTGGAGTTGCTATTGGTAGCATGCTATATTTTATTCCCCCACTTTACGGTGAGGGTTATGGCCTTATGAATAACCTTTTAAAAGGCGATCATCTAGCAGCAATCGGCACCACACCTTTCGATTTAGATTTATCTAATATCTGGATAGTCATTGGACTTTTACTAGGCATCGGGATATTTAAAGCTATTGCCATGACCACCACTTTCGGAGCAGGAGGTGTTGGCGGTGTATTCATTCCAACATTGGTTATGGGAAATGTATTAGGTAATGCATTTGCTAAAATTATCAATAATATAGGCTTAGATTTTCACGTTTCCGAATCCAATTTCACCCTTATTGGTATGACTGGGCTCATGGCTGGTGTACTGCATGCGCCCTTAACCGCTATTTTTCTTATTGCAGAAATTACTGGTGGCTACGAGCTATTTGTTCCATTAATGATAGTGTCAGCTATTTCGTTTGCCATAACTAAATACTACGTGTCATATTCCATTTATACACTTAAACTTGCTGAACGCGGCGAATTGATGACACACGATAAAGACCAAAACGTGCTTATGGTTTTAGATATTGATAAAGTTATTGAAACCAACTTTATTATTTTAAAACCAGACATGAAGCTTGGTGATATCCTAAAAAAAGCCGTTGCAAAATCCTCTAGAAATCATTTCCCTGTGGTAAATGACGCGAATGAATTTCTAGGTGTTATTCGTTTAGATGATATTAGGCATATTATGTTTAATACTGATTTATATGATAAAGTAAACGCATCGAGCCTTATGCATGCCGATGCCGGTATTATTGATTATGATAAAGATTCCATGAACAATATTATGGATAAATTTAAAACCAGTGGCGCATGGAATTTACCAGTAATTAAAAGCGGCAAATACTATGGTTATATTTCAAAATCTAAATTATTAACTGCCTATAGACGACAATTAATTAAATTTACCAACTAAAGCCTATAATCGGCATTTAATTATTACAATCGTATCTTTATAATTTATGAAATATCTTATTCTCATATTAACAATTGCGGCCTTTACAAGCATTATTTTAGGATTTACTTTAGAAGTTGCATATTCCCAAAAACTCATTGGTTTTGGTGTGGTTGTTGTTTTTTTTGTGATATTCCCTTTATTTTCTTACCATCGCTGGAAAGGTAAAGACCCAAAAGACTACATGCTTACTAAAGAAAATTTAGATAAAATGCGCGAAAACCAAAAACGTAGATAGCATTAATATTTGGGCGTTACCACTCCCGATAGCTATCGGGACCAAATCTCTAAAGCATTCCAGTCCGCAGTTGGCGGTCTTCAGTCCACAGTCCTCGAGCATATTGAAAGAAAGAATTAGCCAAAAGCCTAAACACAACAAAAATAAAATTCCAAATTTCAACACAGTCAGAATCATCAATCTGCAGAAATAATGAGTGCTAACGAGGTTTAAAATATATTTTAAATAGAAATTACAAATGAAGTTTAATGAAGTTGCAAAGCGCAGCTTTGAGCGCGTAATTCCGAGAACGAATAATGCTTTAGTTATTTCCTCGGATTGATTTGATTTTTTGGTTTTTGTGTTTAGATTGAAATGTCTACTAGACATTTCAATCTAAATAGTGCATCAAGACAAAATGAACATAAAAAACAAATTCAGGGTGACAAAAGAGTCAATTTAAATTTCGCTTTTCAACAAAAAAACGTCTCATTAAAGACGACGCTTCTTCTTCAAGAACACCGCCAGAAATAGTTGTTTTAGGATGCAGCTTCGTTTTCAAGTTAATACAGCCACGCTCCATATCTCTAGTGCCATAAACAATTTTAGAAATCTGACTCCAGTAAAGAGCACCAGCACACATTTGGCAAGGTTCAAGCGTCACATACAAGGTGCAATTTTGAAGATACTTACCTCCTAAAAAATGAGCTGCTGCAGTAATGGCTTGCATTTCCGCATGCGCCGTAACATCCGTTAAGGTTTCGGTTAAGTTATGGCCACGAGCAATTATTCTATTATCAATAACAATAACGGCGCCTACTGGAATTTCACCTTTTTCAAATGCAGCTTCAGCTTCCTGAAGGGCTTTCTTCATAAAATAGGTGTCGTCAAAAGGTTCTATCATGATAGCAAAAATACAAATTCATTCTTGTACTTTTGCTGCGTGCAAAAAAGTCTATTACAAAATATAAACTCACCTAAAGAACTCCGTCTTTTAAACCAAAAAGACTTACGTCAACTTGCACAAGAGCTCCGTGAATTTATTATTAATATAGTCGCCACAAAAGAAGGCCATTTAGGAGCCAGTTTAGGTGTTGTAGAATTGACCATTGCATTACACTATGTTTTTAACACCCCAACAGACCAACTTATTTGGGATGTTGGCCATCAAGCCTACGGACATAAAATTTTAACAGGGCGACAACATAATTTTCACACCAACCGCCAACTTGGTGGTTTAAGTGGTTTCCCAAAACGTGAAGAAAGTGAATATGACACGTTTGGTGTTGGGCATTCTTCCACCTCAATATCTGCGGCTTTAGGCATGGCGATTGCCTCACAATTAAAAGGTGAATACAAACAGCATATTGCAGTAATTGGTGATGCCTCCATTGCTAGCGGGATGGCTTTTGAAGGCTTGAATCATGCAGGAGTAACCAATGCGAATTTGCTTGTTATTTTAAACGACAATGCTATTGGTATAGACCCAAGTGTTGGCGCTTTAAAAATGTATTTAACCAACGTAAAAAAAGGCACTCAAAAGCAAGATAATATTTTTGAAGCCTTAAATTTTGATTATTCTGGTCCCATTGATGGTCATGATTTAAATACCGTGATTTCAGAATTAGAACGCTTAAAAAATGTAAAAGGACCAAAGCTTTTGCATGTTATAACCACCAAAGGCAAAGGCTTAAAACAAGCTGAAGCTAATCAAGTAAAATATCACGCTCCTGGAAAGTTTGATGCTAAAACGGGCGATTTAGCTACAAAATCGACCGAGGTGCAGCCACCAAAATATCAAGATGTTTTTGGATACACCATTGTTGAATTGGCTAAACTGAACAAAAATATTGTGGGTATAACACCTGCAATGCCAACGGGAAGTTCATTAAAGTATATGATGACTGAAATTCCAGATCGCGCTTTTGATGTGGGCATTGCAGAACAACACGCTGTAACTATGGCCGCAGGTATGGCAACACAAGGTTTAATGCCGTTTTGTAACATCTATTCCACCTTTTTACAACGGGCTTACGACCAAATTATCCATGATGTAGCCATACAAAACCTACCTGTTATTTTTTGTTTAGATCGCGCTGGTTTGGTTGGTGAAGATGGCGCCACACACCACGGTGTTTTCGATTTAAGTTATTTAAGATGCGTCCCGAATCTCATCATATTTGCACCTAGAAATGAAATAGAGTTACGCAACATGATGTACACGGCGCAATTAGGTTTAGAGCAACCTATTGCTATTCGTTACCCAAGAGGGCGAGGTGTTACTATTGATTGGAAACAACCATTTTCTAAAATTGAGATTGGTAAAAGTGTTGCCCTTAAAAAAGGACATAAACTGGCTGTTTTAAGTATAGGCACCATTGCCAAAAATGTTACTAAAGCTATTAAAGATTTAAATGTTTCGCATTACGATATGCGTTTTGTAAAACCTTTGGATGAAAACTTACTTCATACCATTTTTAAAACTTACTATACTGTTGTTACGGTTGAAGACCATTCAATTAAAGGCGGTTTTGGATCTGCCATTTTAGAGTTTGCTTCTGAAAATAATTATAAAAACCCCATTAAAACATTGGGTATTCCTGATGCTTTTGTGGAACATGGTAGTGTTGATGAACTTCAAGAATCTGTTGGTTTGGATGTTGAGCGTTTGATTAAGGTTTTTAGTGATCTTCTGTAATGAACCTATCTTGATTTTGCCAGAAGAATTATCTAAATTAATGAGTGCAGGTAATTAGCCGAATTAATTAATCCGTTTTTTCTTAAATTGTCTAAAACTTCAAACTCGTCCAAATCAGGATTTCTTCTATTTAATACTAACGCTCTAAATGATTCTATTGCTTTTTCGTGGTTTAAGTCTATTATATCCGCAATAAAATCATCCGCAGATTTAGCAACTAACCCAAAAGAAGCTAAATATTTTGTCGGAAAATCTTTTAAGTTATTTGTAACAATAACGTTTGCATTAGTTTTTATTGCAGCTGCAAGCACGTGCCGATCTTTTTCATCAGGTAAAGTCAACCATTCAATCAAAGGCTCATAATTAATAACAAGTGCATCGGGAAAAGCTGAATTAGCATAATTTGTTCTTTTCTCAATTTCTCCCTTAGTTACTCCTTTTCTTGCCATTACATCTTCCCATTCATCAAAAATATGATTACTCCATTTAGGAGTAAATAAATCATAATGCGCAAACCAAAATAACAAATCTCTAATTTCTATCGGATAAATAATGTTCGTATCTAGAACGCAAGTAAATCGCACACTATGAATCATACAGCCCTAATTCTTCGTCAGACTTCATCATATCGATAAGAAATTGTTCCTGTTTCAATTTCATAGCTTTCTTATAATCCATAACATCCTGAAATTTAACACGACGATGTCTACCAACCATAGTATAAGGAATCTGTCCTTTTTCAAGTAATTTAACAAAATGAGGTCTCGAACAGCCTAATAATTCAGCTGCTGCTTGAGTTGTCATTTCTGTAGCAATAGGAACAATAGAAATAGGTTTTCCTTGACCTGTAGCCTTTAATATTTTTGCTAACAATTTAAGAGCCTTTAAAGGGATTTTAATTTTTTTAGAAGTTTCTTCAATTTCAATTTCTGGTTTTTCAGAATGTAATCCCTCCAATGCAGCCGCAAGCGCGTTATAAGATTTCATTGCTGCAATCTGCTCCTTTTTAGAAGGTTTTTTTATGTCGTTAAAGTATTCCATTTTGATTAAATTTTATTCGTCACACAAATATAAACGAAATAAACGAAATGACATTGTGTTGAAATGTTATTTTTTTTATAAAAAATCAACTAATGCCAATATCGTCTGAATTTAATTCTTCAAACCAAAAAAAAAACCAAAATTTCTTACTCATTTATAAAACACTAAATCAGTCAAAATTTACCAAATAAAAGAAAACTTATAGAATAAAAACTACATTGGCTGACAAGCGCGTTAGGGATTGCAACGGAAAGCCCACAGCGAGGTACGAGCGAGGACTTGTAGTGTAAAGCCCGACCCTTGTGGTAACGCCCAACTTCTCGATACATCCCGAAATAAATTCGGGACACTCGAAGTGACATTTTTCTAAAAACTAATACCCTTTATCTTCTTGTAATCTAGTATTGCCTTACTATCGGATAGTAAAGACACGTAATAACACACGCTTGACAAACGGTTGTATAAGCTAGAATTGTTTGTTTCTATAGTTTTTGGCAAGCCTTTTATAATGAGCTTGTCGTAATTTGAAGCGGTATTATTAAAACTATTATTTACGGCGTTTGTGTAGGTGTTTAACAGCGTGTTTATAACGCCATAGCCTGCAATTTCTTTATCGACCACATCGGCAGATTGGTAAATGTTTTCGACACTAATTTTTATAATATCTTTTATCTGGGCCTCGTATTTGCTTTTATCTAGCAAGGCACAATCGAAATGGCCATTTAAAATAGCGTCTTCATGTTTCATGAAAATATCTACAGTATCATTAATAAGCGAACCTATGGCTAGGGCACGCAAATAACCTACGCGGTCTTGTTTGGTGGAAAGCGCATAATAGTTTTCTGGTTTTATATTATCTCTTATTATTTTGGATAGATATTCTAACGCAAACTCTTCTTGGATAAGGCCCAGGTTTATACCATCTTCAAAATCGATTATGGTGTAACAAATATCGTCTGCTGCCTCAACCAAATACGCGAGCGGGTGTCTTGAAAAACTTGAGTGTTTATCGCTGCGTTTGGCTAATCCTAACTCGTTTGCGACATCAACAAAACCCTCTTTTTCGGATTGGAAAAAGCCGTACTTCTTATCTGCGATATGATTTGTTGGTTTTTTAGGAAGCGATTCTTTTGGGTATTTCATGAATGCACCAAGGGTGGCGTAACTTAATCGTAATCCGCCATCTCGTCCGGCTCTACTTTCGGTTAAAATTTTGAATCCGTTGGCGTTACCTTCAAAATCGCATAAGTCTTGATATTCCTTGTCGTTAAGCTCGCTATTAAATTTTTTACCTTGTCCCGTTTTAAAAAATTCGCCTATGGCTTTTTCTCCTGAATGCCCGAAGGGTGGGTTTCCAATATCGTGTGCTAAAGCTGCTGCAGCCACTATGGCACCAAAATCGTTAGTTTGATACCCATGAACACTTTGTAAATGCGGATGCTTTTCTAACAATTTTTGACCTACGCGCCTGCCAAGAGTCCGCCCTACAACACTTACTTCTAAACTATGTGTTAGCCTGGTGTGCACAAAATCGGTTTCTGATAATGGAATGACTTGGGTTTTGTCTTGAAGGCTTCTAAACTCTGAAGAAAAGATAACACGATCATAATCCACTTCAAAACCTAAACGGGTTTCGTCTTGTTCTTTTCTTATGCGTTTATTGGTGTCGCCAGAGCGTTTTAAGGATAGTAGTTGTTCCCAGTTCATGGTAAAAAATTATGTGGAGGCAAGATAACATTTCCTATTAAAAATTAAATAAAAAACCGCTTAACATTAAGGTAACCTTTTAATCATGGTTGTTTAAACTTAACGTAACATCAAAATTAAATTTATGCCTTTATTTTGTACTGGAAATTAGAATACAACTATGAAACAATTTATAATTACAGCCATTTTTCTTGTATCTGCATTTGCTTTTGCTCAGAATACTGGCTCTATAAGCGGGAATTTATTAGATATTGAATCTAATAACGAACATTTAATGTTTGCAAAAGTTTCGATTAAAGAAACTGGCGCAGAAGTTTTATCTGATGAAAATGGTGCTTTTAAATTTCAAAATTTAGAAGATGGCACTTATACTTTAGTATGCAGTTTTACTGGTTATGAAAATAAAGAAACAGAAACTAAAGTAACTTCAGGAAAATCAACTCCTATTAAATTAGCTTTAACAGCAAGCACAATATCTATAGATGATTTAATGATGGCAATGGCCAGTGCGGACAAAAAAACGAGTTCGACCTCCATCAATTAAAATTATCTAGTAAATAATATATAGATTAAATTCTATGAAAAAGAAAGCAACTTTCTCCTAAAAAGAAAAGTTGTTTTTTTTTATTCAATAATCTTTCTGCCCCCTATAATTATAAAAAGGGAAAAATTAGATTCCATTAATATGAATACTCCCAAACCAAGGCCTTACCTGTTTAATGTTAACTGAATGTAACCAACATTAGGATTATATCTGTTTTAGTTAACACTATCCTAACGCTTTTATCACGGTTCTTTAATCCACAGGTAACATACTATTTACAATATGGTGGTTTCTTTGCAGCGAGAAATTTAAACTTACTAATGAAAAAATTTATACTATTATTTATAATCTTTACAACGGCTCTTTCGAATGCGCAAGGAACTGGTTCTCTAGGGGGAATACTAACGGACAAAGAATATAATAATGAGCCTTTAGCCTTCGCTAACGTTCTTTTAAAAGGAACAACTATAGGGACAACATCAGACTTTGATGGTCTATACAGTTTTGAAAATATTGAACCAGGAACTTATACTCTAATTTTCAGTTTTGTTGGTTATGAAACTCAAGAAATTAATGCCAATGTTGTAGCAGGAAAAACCACAGAAGTTAATGTAATCATGAATGCCAGTGCAGCTTCTCTAGACGAAGTTCTAATTACAACAACAACTAAAAGAGAAAGTGAAACGGCTTTATTATTAGACCAAAAGAAAGCTGTTGAAATTAAACAAAGTATTGGAGCAGTAGAATTAGAAAGAAAAGGGGTTAGTAATGCTGCAGGAGCAGTTGCTAAAATCTCTGGAGTTTCTAAACAAGAAGGTTCTAGTAATGTTTATGTGCGTGGTTTAGGTGATAGATACTTAAATACAACGATGAATGGTTTGTCATTACCATCAAATGATGTGAGCAAGAAAAACATTGATCTTGATTTGTTCTCTTCAGATGTTATTGAAAACGTATCAATAAGTAAAGCGTATTCATCAAAATTTTATAGCGATTTTGCCGCTGGTAATGTAGATATCTCTTCAAAAGATTATAAAGGAAATGGCTTTTTTAATTTTGGGGTTGGGTCTTCAATTAACACCAATGCTATTGGCAAAGATTTTGTAAGAAGTGAAGGTACTGGACATTTCGGTTTCTATAATAGATATGCTCAAGATCCTTTTGCTGTTATTTTATCTCATGGTTTTGACCCTGTTGATGCAGGGACTCCTATAAATACCAGTTTTGGAGGGTCTTTTGGAAAATCATTCACTTTTGAAAACGGTTCTAAACTTAGTTTTTATGGAACAGGATCATTCGAAAATGATTTTCAATACAGAAAAGGATCTAATGTAGATTATACTAACGTTGAGAAAAAAGCTTTTGAGGAAGCTGAAGAATTTGAATACGGAACAACTACAACCGCCATGGCTTCTATTATTTATAAAATAGATAGTAGTAATACTATAAAGTTTAATTCCTTATTTGTAAATAGTTCATCTGATAAAGTTGGTTATTTTGGTATTGATGGAAAAGGACGTAATAGAGACGCTATTGCTAATACTGATGAAGGTTTCTTCCAACAAAATATTCAATTTAATGAAAACCTAATTTATGTAAACCAACTTATAGGAATACATAAATTTGACAAGATTGATCTTGATTGGGGCTTTGGGCACAACTTTGTTAACGCTCATGAACCAGATAGAAAGCGTTTAAGTTTTGAAAACTATCAATACGCGCTTGATAATGACCCAAACACAAACCCAATATTTTACAGTAATGTAGATTTTGATAACCAACGTTATTTTCAAGATATACAAGATGAAGAATTAAACGGACGCATAAACCTAGCTTACGAAGCAAAAGAAAACATCAAACTAAATTTTGGTTATAATGCCAGAACAAAAGAGCGTCGTTTTAATAATGTAAGATACGGTTACGATATTATTGATAATAGCGGTATTGCAGATGTTAACGATTTAAATAGCTTCTTCACTTTAGATAATTTAAATCTAACAAGTAATGAAGGCACCTATGAAATTAAAGTGATTAAGCCTTATCCAAACCTTGGCAACACAAACAGACCCGGTTTAGACGAAAACACTTATAAAGGAAAGCTAGATATTTATGCTGGTTATTTTAATGCTGAAATTAATTTTGGTGAAAAATGGCTTATCGTACCCGGTTTAAGAGTAGAATCTTTTGATCAATATATTGAATACGACGTTATTAACCTTGGGGTTAATGGAAATGATAATATTAGCGCATCAGATGTATTGTTTTTGCCTAGTTTAAGTTTAAAATATGCTTTAAAAGAAGACCAAAATTTACGTTTTTCTGCTAGTCAAACGATATCCTTACCAGAATTTAAAGAAGTTGCACCTTTTGTATACGAAAGTGTATCTCAACGTATAGGTGGTAATCCAGATTTATTAGGTCATAAAGAAGGGATTGATTATACCAATGTAAAAGACGTTTCATATTCTAAAATTTTAAACCTTGATTTAAAATATGAGTGGTTTGTAACTAAATCCGAATTAATCTCTATCGGCGCTTTTTATAAACAAATTGAAGACCCTATCAACCAAGTTGTTGCTTTTGATGCAACAGGGACACAACGTTTTTTTAGAACAGGAGATAAAGCACAAATTATTGGTGTTGAGGCAGAAATTAGAAAGAACATCATTGTTAATGAAAACGAAGACCCAGAACTTTCATTTGGTTTAAATGCAACGTATATGCATACGGAGCAAGATTTATTTAGCGATATCATTGGAAGTAACTTTAACGTAAGCTTTGTTAAAGACAAGGAAGAATTACAAGGCGCTTCTCCCTTAATTGTTAATACAGATATTAGCTACTCGCCATCATCATTTGAAAACTATAAACCCATTGCAACATTAGCATTTTCATATTTTTCTGATAGAATTGATGCTTTAGGATCAGGACAGTTAGGAAATGTTATTGAAAAAGGAGTACCAACTTTAGATTTCATTCTAAAAAATAAAATCGGTGAAAAATTCGAAATTAACTTCGCTGCTAAAAACCTGTTAGACCCAAGCATAACATACATTAGAGAAACAACTCAAGGTGATATAGTGGTTACATCTCCAAACGGGAAAGATGTATCCGATTATAAAAAAGGAATGAACATAGGATTACAAATAAAATATAAATTTTAAAAACTCGATTAATTAATAACAAAAGAAAAAATAAACTTAGAAACGATGAAAAATAATTTATTATTAGGACTAGCAATTACGACATTGCTTATTAACGCTTGCTCAACAGATGATACTGCCGCTATTAATATTACTGATAACAGTATAATTAACAATAATAATGGCGGAACTACTACTAGTGGCGGTGACGAAATTGCTATTAGTGCCGCAGAATACTCTTCGGATTTAGTACTAGAAGCAGGTAACACATATTCTATTAGTGGCCCTGTAATTATGGCCGATGGTGCTAATTTAATTATTGGTGAAGGTGTTACTGTTAAAGCAGTAGCAACTGGTGCTGATGTTTATATCGCCATCTCACAAGGCGCAAAAATAATTGCTAATGGTACAGCTGCTAACCCAATTGTAATGACATCTGGTGCATCAAATCCATCTGCAGGTGATTGGGGTGGTTTAATTATCTTAGGAAAAGCACCAATTAACTCTGTAACCAGTGGCGCGACTTCTACATCTGAGATTGGAAGTTTACCTTACGGCGGAACTGAATCTTCTGATAGTTCAGGTATTATTCGTTATGTTCGTGTTGAATATTCTGGAGGTGCTGCTGATGGTTCTTCTGAAAATAACGGATTCTCTTTTTATGGTGTGGGTGCTGGTACAACAGTAGATTACATTCAGGCTTATGAAGGTGCTGATGATGGTATCGAGTTTTTTGGAGGAAATGTAGAAGTAAATCACGCTGTTGTAATTAACTGTCAAGATGATTCTATTGATTGGACAGAAGGTTTTACCGGTAAGGTAACCAACGCTTATGTTAAGCATGGAGCAGATCATGACAAAGGTTTTGAATGTGATGGTTACAACACAGATATAGGAAACTTATCTAGCCCAAAATTTTGGTCTAAACCAACTGTAGCAGATGTTATCATTGTAGGCTTAGGTTCTAGTACTGGAAACGAAGCTATAAGATTAAGAGCTGGTACCCAAGGTATCTTTAACAATATATTAATTGAAGGTTTTGCCGAAGGATTTGATTTAGATGGTGATGCTGGAGCGAGTAGCGATAACCCAACTGGAACAGGCGTTATTAACGGAGACTTAAATGTAACTAATGTAACTTTTACTGATGTAACTGTACAATTAAAAAACGATACTGGAGATACTTTTGCTGACGCAGATTTTATAACAGGTATTGGCAATGCAACTGGTACAGATTATGCAACTTGGGGAGCAAGCTGGACCGTAGGAAACTAGTTAAAACACATAACATATATTCACAAAAAAAGCATCCTGAAAATCAGGATGCTTTTTTTGTTTATCACTTTGCTATAACAACTATAGCGAAGCAACATTATTTTCATAATTGACGACTTTTTTAGTTCCGTCAATCCAATAAATCCATTTGCCGACTTTTTTTCCATTATCATAATTCGCAGAAACTGTTTTCTTGCCTTCTGTGTTAAAGCTTAACCAAACACCTTGTAATTTACCATCTGCTGTGTAAGAACCCGTTTGGCTTACAACACCATTGTCATGATAATAAACAACATCAATTAAATTGGTGTCTTTATTAAGTTTTAATTCTCTTTCTTTTTGTCCAAAAGAGACCACAGTAATTAAAAAAGCAAAAACAAATAATAACTTCTTCATAATTATGGGGGTTTTAACATTATACCTCAAAGATATATAATAGTTAACATTCATACAACATTTACATAACGTTAAATTAACATTAAGCTCATAAATAATTGATTATCATTTATTTGAATATAAAGATTTAACATTGGAATATTAATGATTACTTAATATAGAGGTTACGTTAAGATTACCTTAAACACCGATATTTGCAATGTCTTAAGACAAATAATTAGTATTTCATATAATATATTAGTTTTTGTCGACTTACATTATCATGATTTCTAATGGACTGCCTTAGGCCAAGGCAGTCTTTTTTTTGTTATAAAATTAATCATTTGGAAACATTAAGTTAACATTGATTTTAGTTATTTGCAGCGACAAAAAACTAATAATTATTATGAAACTTAAACTAAGTATAATGGCAATTCTAGCCATTGCAACAATTACACAAATTAATGCACAAGAAATAAGCGACACTTCTTTTGGCAAAGGCTTAATTAACTTTGTTGCAAAGGACAGTTCATTTAGTGTTAAATTCGCACCTCGTTTTCAAGTTCGCTCAATCTCTTCTTGGGACTATGATGGAAATCAATATGGAAGTCCAGATCATAATTTTATTGTAAGACGTGCTCGATTAAAGTTTGATGGTTTTGCATATAGCCCAAAACTTAAATATAAATTGGAGTTAGGTTTATCCAATAGAGATATTTCAGGTGCAAATGATTTTAATAGAAATACACCAAGATATATTCTGGATGCAGTTATTATGTGGAACTTTGCTGAAAACTGGGAATTATGGGCAGGACAGACAAAACTTCCAGGGAACGTTGAACGTGTTGTATCTTCTGCTAACCTTCAATTAATAGATCGTTCTTTACTGAATAGTCGTTTTAATATTGATCGTGATTTAGGGGTTCAACTTCGTCATAAATCAAATTTAGGTGGCAACTTTTTAATGCGTGAAAAAATTTCTATTTCACAAGGTGAAGGACGAAATGTTACCGAAGGCAATGAAGGTGGACTTCAGTATACTGGTCGTTTAGAATTTTTACCTTTCGGAACGTTTAAATCGAAAGGTGATTACAGTCAATCTGATTTAAAACGTGAAGCAAAACCAAAATTAATGGCTGGTTTTACATATAATTATAACCAAGATGCTGTTAGAGAAAGAGGGTTTGCCGGTGATTATATGATTAGAACAGATGGTTCTATTTACGAAACAGACCAAACTACCATTTTTGCAGATGCCATGTTTAAATATAATGGATTTTCATTTATGGGTGAGTATGCTAAGCGTACTGCTGGTGATGAAATCGCAACAGAAATAGATGGAAATACTATAATAGATGTTGATGGTGAAGTAGGACCAGACTATATAGTTGAAACAGGAAATGCTTTAAACCTACAGGCTGGTTATTTATTTAAGAACAACTACGAAATAGCAGCTCGTTTTACAACATTAGATTTTGAAACCGTTACAGATAAACAACCAACAGAGCAATACACTTTAGGTATAAACAAATTTATTGTTGGTCATAAATTAAAAGTTCAGTCGGATATTAGTTATACATCCTTGGATGGTAATGATGATAATATTACTTTTAGACTTGGATTTGATATTCATTTTTAAGTTATTAAAAACATAACAATAAGGTAACTTTACAGTCAGATTATCTAAAGACATTTGCAAACTTATTTTAATTAAAAAATTATGGATAATATTTATTTATTAATGTTGATTGCCATTACAGTTTTAGCCGTTGTTGACATTGTTGTTGGTGTTAGTAATGATGCTATTAACTTTTTAAATTCTGCGATTGGATCTAAAGCAATTTCGCTTAGAACAATTATGATTGTTGCTAGTTTAGGAATTTTTATTGGCGCTGTTTTTTCTAGTGGAATGATGGAAGTAGCAAGGAAAGGTATTTTTATTCCGGCTCAATTTGAATTTGGAGAGATTATGCTAATTTTTATGGCTGTAATGATAACAGACATTTTGTTGCTAGACTTCTTTAATACTCTTGGATTACCGACATCTACAACGGTTTCTATTGTATTTAATTTATTAGGTGCAGCAGTAGTAATGTCATTGATAAAAATTAGCCATTCTGAATCTGAGACTTTCTCGGATTTAGCTAAATACATTAACACAGAAAAGGCATTAGAAATTATATCAGGTATTTTACTTTCGGTAGTCATTGCCTTTTCGGTTGGTGCACTAGTACAATGGGTGTCAAGACTCATCTTCACATTTAATTATGAGAAAAAAAGTAAGTATTTTGGAATCGTTTTTGGTGGCGTTGCTTTAACCGCAATCACTTATTTCATCTTTTTAAAAGGTCTAAAAGGAACACCTTATTATAAAGAGCTAAAAGACTTATTAGAAGGAAATGAAATTTATATAATTCTTGGAAGTTTCGTTTTCTGGACCTTATTTTCTTTCATATTTGAGAAACTAACCAAAAAAACAGTTTTACTTGTTGTAATTGCAGTTGGAACTTTTGGATTGGCATTGGCATTTTCAGGTAACGACTTAGTAAACTTTATCGGTGTACCAATGGCGGCTTATCATTCTTATGAAGCTTGGGTTGCTGGCGGAATGGACACAGCAATGTCAATGGCAGTATTAGAGAAGAAAGTACCTGCTGAACCTTATTTATTATTTATAGCAGGAGCCATAATGGTATTGACACTATGGCTGTCTAAAAAAGCAAAAACTGTTTCAGAAACCGAAATAAGCTTATCTCGTCAAGGAGAAACTCATGAAAAATTTGAACCCAATAGACTTTCAAGATCAATTGTAAAAGGAACAACCCAATTGTCTAATTACTTTGGTGTCATCCTACCTAACTCAATTACTGAAAAAATAGGTAAGAGTTTTGATAAACCAGAGTTTACTATGACAAAAGATCAAAGTATCGATGCTCCTGCATTCGATATGATTCGTGCCTCTGTTAATTTAATGGTTGCTGGTGTATTAATTGCAATTGCAACCTCTATGAAGTTGCCTTTATCAACAACATACGTTACGTTTATGGTAGCCATGGGTACTTCTTTGGCTGACCGTGCATGGGGAAGAGAAAGTGCTGTTTATCGTGTGGCTGGTGTATTGAACGTAATTGGTGGATGGTTTGGTACTGCAATTGGAGCATTTATTGCTGCGGGTATTGTAGTGTTTCTGATTAATTGGAACCCAGCTGTGATAACACCAATATTACTTTTATTAACTGCTATTTTATTATACAGGAACTACAAAACTCATAAAAATAAATCTTCAAAAGTCCTTGATGAAGATAGCTTGAAAAAGGCCGAAAGCAGCTCTATACAAGGTGTTATTCTTGAAAGCGCAAATAACATGGCTAGCGTAGTGAAACGCACAAATAGAATCTATTCTAATGCAGTTGTTGGGCTCGCTAAACAAGATATAGATTTACTTAAAAAGAGTAAAAAACAAGTTGTAAAGTTAACCTCAGAGGTTGATGACTTACGTGATAATGTGTTCTATTTTATTAAAAATTTAGATGAGTCAAGTATTGGTGCAAGCGATTTTTATATTAATATTTTAGGCTATCTTCAAGATATGACACAATCTTTAGAATATATTACTAATGTAAGTCACAAGCATATTAATAACAATCATAAGAAACTTAAGTTCAGTCAAATTAAAGAGCTAAAGGAAATTGATGATAAACTAGAAATTTTATTTGAAGATACTCGGGTAGCTTTCAAATCGGAATCTTTTGAACAAATCGGTGCAATTTTAGATGAAAGAACTGAAGTTTATAACCTTGTAAAAGATAAAATTAAAAAACAAATTTCGCGTACAAGAACTGAAGAATCAAGTCCTAAAAATACCACGCTATATTTTAGTTTATTATTAGAAACTAAAGATTTAATAAAATCAACAATGAGTTTATTAGAGGAGTATCATAACTCATTTGATAGTTCAGTTGAACCTGCAACAATTTCGGTTGTTGAAGATGAGGAAACTGGATTAGAAAAAGCAGAATAATAATAAATAAAAATTATATTAAACACCACTGAATAAACCTTTTATTTAGTGGTGTTTTCATTTTCAGACGATTCCTCTAGTAAAGAATCTTTTTTACCATACAATAATTCAGCAACATCAATTAATTTTTTAATCATATCATTCACATTGGTATAATCATTAAACAATGATGAAGCCATTTCTGCTGTAATTAAATTTTTTCTTATTAGCTTGTCAATAGATTTGTTGCTTTGTCTAATATTAACTTTTGCTTCATGCTTTAATTCTTTTAGTTGAAGCTCATATTTTTTTGCATCATTTTCAGTTCTAAATAAATATATGACGCGTAATACTTTGGTTAATTTTTTTCTATAACTGTTGTATTCCTTTTGCAAGTATTTGTTTTCTAATTTTAAAACCATGGTGATGTTTTTATTTAACTCCCTTACATCTTTAATAATTTCCACCATTTTCCTATTGGCTATTTTTATATCGGTAATAGCGTTTATTTGCCTGTTATTTAAACTTAAAGTACTTTGAGCTGTTGAAGCATATTTTATAATTTCACCATAAATAATTTTAACCTTACTATAATATAAATCTTCAACATTTGTTTTTAAATCTGTGCTAGATTTCTTTATAATAGTTTTTAGTTTTTCTTCAGATTTTATATCCGCTCTATGAATATTTAAGGCATGCGCTACAATTTCAAAAACACTATTCTTAAATAAATATTTTGATTCATTTAATAAAGCAGAAATAACAGCTCCAGGAAATTTTAACACAGCCGGATTAAGATATTTTGGTTCGTCAATTTCTTTATCGCCTTTATCCTTAATTAACCTCAATAATAAGCGTTCTAACCTTTTAATAAAGGGTATCATTACAATAACACCTATAACATTGAATATGGTATGAAATAAAGCAAGTTTTAAGGTGTAATTGGTATTCGAGATTTCTAATATACTAGAGAAATTATCAACTAATCTTGCTAAAGGAAATATTAACGCAATGGCAATAATACCTGTTGTTACATTAAAAATTAAATGTGCTCCTGCCAACCGCTTACCAGCAACATTTGAACTCAGCGACCCAAGTATAGCAGTAATTGTTGTGCCAATATTTGCACCAATAGCTAAAGCTAATGCGTTTTCATATTCTATCTGCCCAACAGATAAAGCTGTTAATATTAATGCTAAGGTGGCACTACTTGATTGCAGAATGGTTGTTATAATAATACCTAATCCGGTATATATTAGCACCCCTAAAAACCCTGAAACTGCATATTCAGATAAATCAATATAATCTTTAAAAACGTCAAAGCCTTCCTTCATGTAATGAATCCCTAAAAAGAAAAAGCCTAAACCCGCCAAAACATTTCCAATCCCTTTTAAAGCCGTTTTCTTTTGAAAGGAAAAAATAATTCCGAAAATTAACATAGGCATTGCCAAGGCAGATATCTTAATTTTAAGACCAAACCCTGCTACTAACCAAGCTGTAGCTGTTGTACCTATATTAGACCCGAAAATCAATCCAATACCACCTGCTAATGTGATTAATTCAGCACTGATAAATGAAATTGTAATAACCGAAACTAAGGAACTCGATTGAATTAATGCGGTAACAAAAGCACCTGTTGTGATACTTTTATAAAGCTTATTTGTAGCTTTTTTTAAGATAGATTGTAATGGCCCTTTAGTAAAAACCTTAAAACCCTCTTCTAACATAATCATTCCAAAAAGTAGTATGGCAACTCCAGCGGAAATTGTTTTAAAGTTTGGATTTAAATAAAGTAAAACACCCAAAACAATTAAAACCCCAAAGAAAAGAGACCTTCTAATCATATATAATTAATTAAATAGTGCATTAAGATAAAAAAACTATGGGTATTTAAAAACTAAATATTATTATAAGATTTTTAATATAAAGGAAGTACTTCTTTCGAGGTACTTTTTTTATGAAAATAAAACAACTTTCAACATCTATATATCTACTTCGTACGTAAATAGTACAAACCTAAAGTTATTATTATGAAGAACATTTCAATTTTATTATTAGTTACAATTTTTACCTTTTCTTGTGTTTCTAAAAAGAAGTATATAGCACTGCAACATGAAAATGGAGAAATTAAAAGTGAATTACAAAAAACTAAAGTAGCTAAGGAAGACTTAGAAACTAAATTTGCGGTAATTCAAACTAGAGTTGATAAGTATAACACTAAAATATCGTCTCTAAAAGAAGATGTTGGAGTATTAACCAAAGAAAGCAATTCTAAAATTGAAGCACTAGGAAACGGTGCAATTATCTCTAATAATGCAAAAGCTAAAATGCGAGCTACATTAGCAAAAGTTGATCCTTCAAAACTAAGTCAAGCTAAAACGCTCAAAGATTCAATGAATTTAGCTGTGGCGCACAACCTTGAAAAAACAATTAGCGAAAGCAACATGAATGAAGATGACGATTTTGCTGTAAACATTAATGAAACAGTTGTTATGATTTCTATCGCAGACCACATGCTATTTAATAGTGGTAGTTACAGATTAAGTTCTAAAGCAGATACTGTTTTAGAAAAATTAGCTGACGTAATTAACTCCGAACCAAGTTTAGATGTTATGGTTGAAGGTCATACAGATTCTAGAACAATTAATACTGAAAATATTGCTGATAACTGGGATTTAAGTGTGTTAAGATCTACGTCTGTGGTTCGTAAGTTACAAGAGAAATACAATGTAGCACCAGAGAAATTAATTGCGGCGGGTAGAAGTAGTTACCAACCTTTAGCAGATAATGATTCCGTTGAAAACAGATCAAAAAATAGAAGAACAAGAATTATAATTCTTCCAAATATTGACAAATTTTTCGCTTTAATGTCTGAAAATGATAATACCGTTGCAGAAAGTAACATCTTAGATTAAATTATAAATTTAATCTATTGATAAAAAAGCATCTCAAATTGAGATGCTTTTTTTGTTTCAAACTTTTGAAATACTACCTTAGAAGCATAATCTCTTTATTATGAAAACATTAGTGCTCTTTTTATTCTGTGTTTCTTTTGGGTTAAATACTTTTAGTCAAAACATTTCTAGCCAAGAATTATTGGATAAAGCCATTGCTTATCATGACCCGAATGGGGCATGGAAAACTTTCAGTGGCACTTTAAACATAACCATGGAAACTCACACAAATCTAAATCGAGACAGTGAGGTTTATATTAACATCCCTAAAGAAACATTCCAATTAATCACTAAACATGACACTGTTACAATAACCTATAAGCAGCATAAAGGCACCTGTATTATTTCCGAAAGCGATTCTATTAGGATATCTAATCAAACTGAAAAACCAAAAAGATCACATTGTGAAATGACAACCCTCTTCAAAAATTATTACAGTTATCTATATGGATTACCTATGAAACTCAAAGACCTCGGAACTATATTGGATAACAAGGTTGAGTACAAAACCTTTAAAAACAAAAACTACTTGGTTCTTAATGTAAGTTATGATGCAGCCGTTGGCAGCGATATATGGTATTTTTATTTTAACCCAAATACTTACGCCATGGAAATATATCAGTTTTTTAAAACGGACGAAAAAGGGAATATAAAACCAGATAGCGGTGAATATATTTTACTAACTGAAGAGGCTACTATCAATGCAATTAAAATGCCGAAAATAAGAGCTTGGTATTACAATAAAGATGATAAGTATTTAGGTACTGATATTTTAAAGCAATAAAAAGAGGCTGTCTGAAAAGTTTTTCGAGTTGTCACATTGAGCGCGCAGTCGAAAACGTTATAATCTTGATTTATAAGGCATTTCGACTGCGCTCAATGTGACAATTTACTCCAAAATTGACTTTTCAGACAGCCTCTTTTAAAAATTTGGGGTCCCCCCTTTCAGGGGGACAAACCCAATAACAATATTATTTATGAACCACACATAAGGCAGTCATCGCCTTCACCAGCTTTGGCTTGTGCAATAAGCGCTTTCATTTCTTCCGCACTCATTGGCTCAACTTCAACTTCTGGTGTCTTCTGCTTAGCAAATTTAGCAGCGTTTTGAACCGCTAGTTTCTTTTTCTTCGCTTCTTCCTTTTGTAAAGCAACTTCATTTACTTCTACAACCTCAGCAACTGGTTCTTCTTTTTTAGTTGTTGATAATGTAAATTTAATAGCATCAACTGCACTCTTGGTACGTAGGTAATACATACCTGTTTTTAAACCGCTTTTCCATGCATAGAAATGCATTGATGTTAATTTAGCCATAGTTGCTCCTTCTAAGAATAAATTAAGCGATTGCGACTGATCTATGAAATATCCACGCTGGCGAGACATATCTATAATATCCTTCATACTTAACTCCCAAACCGTTTTGTATAACTCTTTAATTTCTTGAGGAATAATATCGATTCCTTGAACAGAACCATTAGCTCTCATGATATCTTGTTTTAAATTTTCATTCCATAAACCTAAATCTACTAGATCTTCTAACAAGTGTTTGTTTACTACAATGAACTCTCCAGATAATACACGACGGGTATAAATGTTAGAGGTATAAGGCTCAAAACACTCATTATTTCCTAAAATTTGAGACGTAGATGCTGTTGGCATTGGAGCAACTAATAACGAGTTACGCACACCGTTTTTAAGCACTTGCTTACGTAATTTCTCCCAGTCCCAGTTACCACTTAATTCATCATCTTTAATGTTCCAAAGGTTGTGTTGGAATTGGCCTTTACTAATAGGAGACCCTTCATAACTTTGGTAAGACCCATCCACTTTTGCTTCCTCCATACTTGCTGTAACTGCAGCATAGTATAGTGTTTCAAAAATATCTTGGTTTAGTTTTTTAGCTTCATCACTAGTGAAAGGCATACGTAATAGAATAAACGCATCTGCTAACCCTTGAACCCCTAAACCAATTGGTCTGTGACGCATATTAGAGTTTTCTGCCTCTTTTACGGGGTAGTAATTTCTATCGATTACTCTATTTAAGTTTTTAGTAACACGCTTAGTAATACGGAATAATTCTTTGTGATCAAACTCTCCGTTTTTAATAAACATTGGTAAGGCGATAGACGCTAAATTACATACAGCAACTTCATCTGGGGATGTGTACTCCATAATTTCTGTACATAAATTTGAAGAACGAATGGTTCCTAAATTTTTCTGATTAGATTTACGGTTTGCCGCATCTTTATACAGCATGTAAGGTGTACCAGTTTCAATTTGAGATTCTAATATTTTTTCCCAAAGTTCACGTGCTTTAATTGTTTTCCTTCCTTTACCTGCAGCCTCATATTTTAAATAAAGAGCTTCAAACTCTTCACTATGTGTTTCTGGTAATCCCGGGCATTCGTTAGGACACATTAAGGTCCAATGGCCATTTTCTTGAACACGTCTCATGAATAAATCTGAAATCCACATCGCATAAAACAAATCACGCGCACGCATTTCTTCTTTACCATGGTTTTTCTTTAAATCTAAGAAATCAAAAATATCAGCATGCCAAGTTTCAATATAAATAGCAAAACTCCCTTTACGTTTTCCGCCACCTTGATCTACATAACGCGCTGTGTCATTAAATACTTGAAGCATTGGTACAATACCATTACTTGTACCATTAGTTCCTGCAATATAACTTCCTGTAGCACGAACGTTATGAATAGCTAAACCTATTCCTCCTGCAGATTGCGAGATTTTTGCCGTTTGTTTAAGTGTATCGTAAATCCCTTCAATACTATCATCTTTCATGGTTAGTAAAAAACATGAAGACATTTGCGGTTTTGGTGTACCCGAATTGAATAATGTTGGTGTAGCGTGTGTAAAATATTTTTTAGACATCAACTCATACGTTTCAATAGCAGCATCTAAATCATTTAAATGAATACCTATTGAAACACGCATAAGCATGTGTTGAGGCCGTTCAGCAATTGCGCCGTTTAATTTTAAAAGGTAAGAACGCTCTAGGGTTTTAAAACCAAAATAATCATATCCGAAATCACGGTTATAAATTATAGTAGAATCTAAACGATCTTTATTATCCATGATTACCTTGTAAACTTCATCAGAAAGTAAAGGGGCATCTTTACCTGTTCTTGGGTTTACATATTTGTGTAAATCTTCCATAACGTCGCTAAACGTCTTTTTGGTGTTTTTGTGTAAATTAGAAACCGAAATTCTGGCTGCTAAACGTGCATAATCTGGGTGCGCCGTTGTCATGGTTGCAGCAACTTCTGCAGCAAGGTTGTCAAGTTCACTAGTGGTTACACCATCATATAATCCTTCAATGACGCGCATAGCTACTTTTAATGGATCAACCAATTCGTTTAATCCATAACATAACTTCCTTACTCTAGCAGTAATTTTATCGAACATAATTTGTTCTTTTCTGCCATCTCTTTTTACTACATACATTGTTTTACAAGGTTTTTAAAATTTTCTGATAAATACTGAAAAGCTATTTACTTTGAGTATGCCTTCAGAAAAATGGTTAGTTGTTTATTCTAAATTCAATCTTGAATCTAATAAGATGAAACTTAGTTGATTAATTATTAAATGGTACTTTGTTTTAATTTCCTTTTACGGAAATATTATTTTAATCTTTTAAAGAAAACTTTTGAGCTTTTTTTGTAGATTCCCGCCTACGCGAGAATGACAAATTCAAAGGAAACCTTTACGTAATGCTTCAATGAATTCTTTTTGATTAAAAATCAGCGTCAAAACTGAATTTATCCTCATCATCTTCTTTATTAAGAACACCTGCTTTTTGGTAGTCTCCAACACGTTTCTCAAAGAAATTGGTTTTTCCTTGTAATGAAATCATGTCCATAAAATCGAAAGGATTTGATGAGTTGTAAACTTTTTCACAACCAAATTCACCTAATAATCTATCTGTTACAAACTCAAGATATTCTGTCATTAACTTCGCATTCATCCCAATTAAACTTGCTGGAAGTGATTCGGTAATGAATGAGCGTTCAATATCTAAAGCATCTGTTAATATTTGCGTAATCCTTGATTTGGGTACTTTATTTACAATATGGTTTTCATGTAAATGCACCGCAAAATCACAATGCAAACCTTCATCTCTTGAAATAAGCTCATTAGAGAATGTTAAGCCAGGTAGTAAACCACGTTTTTTAAGCCAAAATATAGAACAAAAGCTTCCAGAAAAGAAAATCCCTTCAACCGCTGCAAAAGCAATTAAACGTTCTGCAAAACTTGGTGAGTCTATCCATTGTAATGCCCAATCTGCTTTTTCCTTAATAGCTGGAAATACTTCAATGGCATTAAATAATGCGTCCTTTTCTTTATCATCTTTTACATAAGTATCAATTAATAATGAATACACTTCAGAATGAATATTTTCCATCATTATTTGAAAACCATAAAAGAATTTAGCCTCTGAGTATTGCACTTCAGAAACAAAATTTTCAGCTAAATTTTCGTTTACAATACCATCACTGGCTGCAAAAAACGCTAACACATGTTTGATGAAATACCGTTCATCGTCATTTAATTTATTATTCCAATCGTTAAGGTCTTGATGTAAATCAATTTCTTCAGCAGTCCAAATACTAGCTTCTTGCTTTTTATACCATTCCCAAATATCATGATGTTGAATAGGAAAAATAACAAAACGATCTTTGTTTTCTTGTAAAATAGGTTCGATAGCCTGAGACATTAGTTTTTAGTTTTTTAGAAAATTGGTCGAAAAATTGCTATTATTTCGGGTTAACAAAGATTGTAAAATGATTGATACATTTTCAATAAAAGTTACAAACCTTTTCAACAAGTTTTTAACAAACAAAGAAACATCAAGAAACTAAGAAGTTTACACAAAAAAAGACTTAAAATTATGATTATCAATTTATTAGCTAATTTTAAATTTCAAATTGTTTACAAAAAAAAATCAAGTTTTATAAGCACAAACCCTTTGTTAATAAGGCTTTTTACTGGGGTTTTTAAATAATTTTTTGAGGTGTTAAAAAGTTTCTGCAACCTTTTCTAATTCGGAGTACCAATCTTCACCAAATTTTCTTATGAGCGCTTCTTTTACAAATTTGTAGATAGGGATTTGTAATTCTTTACCTAATGCACAAGCATCATCACAAATTTCCCATTTATGATAATTTACTGCTGAAAACTCACTGTAATCTTGAACACGTATTGGATATAAATGACAGGAAACTGGTTTTTTCCAAGACACTTCGCCTTGGCTATAAGCTTCCTCAATAGCACAGAGCGCTACGTTTTTTTCATCAAAAATAACATAAGCACAATCGGCACCATTAATTAATGGTGTTTCTAATTCGCCATCTTCAGTAGTAATATAAGCCCCTAGAGATTCAATGACTTCAACACCTTCTTTACGTAAAAACGGTTTTACTTTAGGGTAAATGCCGTTTAGAATTTCTGCTTCATCAGCTTCAAGAGGAGCACCAGCATCACCATCAATACAACACGCACCTTTGCATGCTGATAGGTTACACAAAAAATCTTTTTCTATAATGTCCTCAGACACAATAGTTTTTCCTAACTGAAACATAAAATCATTTATCTTGTAGCACGCAAAAATAGTTAATCTGTAATTGAATTTAATTAATATAATAATCTACTTTTGCCGAAAATTTAGAATTTTATAAAAACCTAAATAATGCAGTTAAATTTTAAAGAGATATTCACAGCATTTATGATATTGTTTGCGGTGATTGATATTATTGGGAACATTCCTATTGTAATTGATTTAAGAAAAAAAGCAGGACATATTCAAAGTGAAAAAGCCTCGATCATTGCTGGTGTGATTTTAATCGTGTTTCTGTTTTTAGGTAAAAGTATTTTAAACCTTATTGGAATTGATGTCAACTCATTTGCCGTTGCTGGTGCTTTTATCTTATTTTTTATTGCTTTAGAAATGATTTTAGGCATTACGCTTTACAAACAAGAAGATCATGACTCGATGACAACTGCTGTTTTTCCTTTAGCGTTTCCTCTAATTGCTGGCCCTGGTAGTTTAACTACGTTACTTTCGCTAAGGGCAGAATTTAGAATTGAAAATATCATTGTTGCTGTATTAATGAATGTTATTATTATTTATATAGTACTTAAAACGTCGTCTAAAATTGAACGCCTTATAGGACAAAATGGGATTAATATTGTTAGAAAAGTATTTGGTGTTGTTTTACTAGCCATTGCCGTAAAATTATTTGCGCACAACATAAAAGCGTTGTTTGACGTTGTTTAAAGCCCACGAGGTATTAAAATTCCAAAAAGGCAAATACTAAATTCCAAAAAAAAAAATGAGGTAAGCCTCGGGGTATTAAACCCTAAAAAATAAAACTATATTAAAATTCCAAAAAAATGAAAAATTTTACCATAATTCTTAGTGTAATTGCTCTTGGCTTAATCATCTTTAATTTTACCCAAATTAATTTTGATGCACCTTTTGAAGGTCAGAGTATTATTGCTATTATCACCATTGTTGCATCCCTTTGTGTTATCTTAATGATGGCTATTTTAAGAACCTCAAAACGTATAGAACAGAAAATAAAAGAGCGCAAATAAAAAATTACTGAAACCGAAATTTTGTATTTTGCCTCACCCAAAAGTGATAAAAACTTCAGGTCTGACCTCTCCAAAGGAAAGGTTAATAGGAAACCCGACCAAAAGTCGGAGAATAATTATTTTAATGTATGATGCTTTAATAGTTGGCGGTGGTTCTGCAGGCATGTCTTGTGCATTGGTTTTAGGTTCTGCCAAACCAAAAGCGTTTGCTGCAACCAAAACCATTGGCATTATTACGCATCAAAAATCCTCACATTTACAAACCGCGCTATTTAATAATGTTTTAGGCTTAGCTCCTGGAACTACTGGCGCTTCTATTTTAGAAAGCGGAAAAGAACAACTTTCAAATTTGTATCCTCATGTTGCCCAAATTGAAAATGAAAAAGTTATAGAAGTTTCAAAAAGCGCTCATTGCTTTGAAGTTAAAACGAACAAAAATACTTACCAATCTAAAATCGTTGTTATCGCAGTAGGCTACACTAATTTAATCACCATTAAAGGTTTAGAACAATACATTGAACCTCACCCACGAGCAGCCATTGAAAAAAATCGTATTTGGTTAAAAAATGCCGATCATTTAATTGACTACAACTTATATGTTGCTGGTACGCTTGCAGGATGGCGCAGTCAGTTTGCTATCGCTTCTGGGAGTGGTGCGCATGTGGCTACTGATATTTTAACACTTTGGAATGGTGGGAAGGATGTTAAGGTGCATGATAAAATCAGTGAATAGTTGTTACACTGAGATTCACAGAGACACACTGAGTTGCACAGAGGTGTTATTGAATACTTAACCTCATTACTAACTCAAATCTTAAAAATGTTTTGGAATATCTTTACTTCCGTGAAGCACTCTTACTATTCTAATATGATTTTTCATAATTCTATAAAAAATGAAGTGTTCTTGCTCAATAATACTATGCAAACCTAATTTTAATTCATGTCGTTTTCTACCAATTAGTGGATTTGAGACTAACTGTTCAATAACAACATCTAAATGATTAAGATATTTAACCGCTTGATTAAAACCGCGACTGTATTCTGTGTAATCAAAAATAGCTTCAAGGTCAAAATCTGCTTCCTCAGATAATTTGTAGCTAGATATTTTTTTTAACATTTAGCCCGCTTTATTTTGGCGCTTACTATCTATAATATCCTTTATATTTCGGCTACTTGTTGAACCAGACCATCCTTTTTCAATTTCTGCTTTTAAATCCATAATCACTCGGTGTCTATAGACTTCATGCAATCGCAATGCGTCTCTCACCAATTCGCTGGCATTTTGAAAATCGCCAGATTCAATCTGGTCTGCAATATATTCTTGCTGCTTTTTTGTTAAACTTACGTTCATTAATTTTAGTTTCTATAATATAAATCAAATCATTATTGTCCGACAAAAGAATCAAGACCGCTGCGCTGATAGAATATAGAATCAAGACTTGATTTTAACTCATTGATAATCAATTTACAATAGATTTGTCATTTCAGAAAGCTTTTGATTTTTTACTTGTTGTAAAAGTAAGGGGCATATCTCAAAAAAAACTTTTAGCCTATACTCAATCTATCGTTCGGACTATCTTACAAATTTTAATCGGACACTATTGAAATCAAATATAAAAATTATGTCTGTATTTAGCAAATATGGACACACATTGCTTACTATCGCTTCTGGGAGTGGTGCACATGTGGCTACTGATATTTTAACACTTTGGAATGGTGGGAAGGATGTTAAGGTACATGATAAAATTGTGTAAAATACTTTAACAAAATTTCAGTTCATAAGATTCCTGCCTTAGCGAGAAATAAACTACCTCGGGGCAAGCCCACGAGGTATTAAAATTCCAAAAAGACAAAAACTAAATTCCAAAAAAAGAAAAACGAGGCAAGCCTCGGGGTATTAAACCAAAAAAAATCAATAAACTATTCCACATTATCACTCAACTTAATAACCTCATCAATCATAATATCGCGTTGGTTATAAACCTCTTCAAAAGCACCTGCTCCAAAAAGTTGGTCGGCAAGTGTGGCTTTTATGTATTGTTTTACTTCTTCGTGGTAGGCTACAAAAGTCACTTTAGATTCTGTTCTCAGGTTTAAGTAATCTTGAAAAGCAAATACGAGATCGCTCTCTACTTCAAAAGCATCTATAAATTCTTGTCTTGTAGCGCTGTCATAAAGGTGCCTATCTTTTTCTAATTCTTCAAATACAAAATTTCCAAAAAAACCACGACGTAGTAAAAAAGAAAGCGTTTCGTTTTGCATGCTATTATCAATAGGCACAAAAACATCAGGAATAATACCACCACCACCGTAAACCACTTTTCCTTCAGGGGTTGTGAATTTTAAAGAATCATCGACTTTTATTTTTTCAGGATCAAGAAGCTCTCCGCTATCAAGCCTTTCAAAATACTCATCGTAATAATCTTTATTGCCATTAGTATACGGCCGTTGAATGGAACGACCCGTTGGTGTGTAGTAACGAGAAACGGTTAGGCGCACTGCACTACCATCTCCTAAATCCATTTCGCGTTGCACGAGCCCTTTTCCGTACGAGCGTCGCCCCACAATAATACCTTTATCATTATCTTGTAATGCGCCTGCAACAATCTCACTTGCCGAAGCAGAGTTTTCGTCAATAAGCACATATACCTTACCGGTTTCAAAATCGCCTTTGCTTGTCGCATAACTTTTCTCGATATCGCCTCTCTTATTTTTAGTAAACAAAATAAGTTTATCGTCTTCAAGAAATTCATCTACTATTTGTTCTGCAACACCTAAAAAACCGCCTGGATTATCGCGTAAATCAAGCGTGATTTCAGTAGCACCTAAAGTCTCCAATTTTTTAATGCCTGCTTTAAATTCCTTATAAGTAGATTCAGCAAAACGATTCACCTTTATATACCCTAATTTTTTAGTAAGCATATAAGCCGCGTCTACACTTTTAATAGGGATTTTTCCGCGTTTAACTGTAAACTTTAATAGTTCTGGTTCACCTCTTCGGTATACTTTAAGCTTTACTTTAGAGTTTATAGCACCTTTTAGTTTTTTTATAATTTCACCATCTTTTAAATGATTACCAAATAACGAATCGCCATTAGCCATAATAATTCTATCTCCGCCTCTTATACCCGCTTTTGCACTTGGTCCGTTTTCAATAGCACGAATAACAGCTATGGTATCTTTATAGGTATAAAAACTCACGCCTATACCTACAAAATCCCCTTTCATTTCTTCGGCAACACGCGCCATATCTTCTTTAGGAATGTACACAGAATGCGGATCTAGATTATTCAGAATACCATTTACAGTAACATCAACAATACTATCGGTGTTAACTTCATCAACATAGTCGTATTCTATATAATCTATAAGTCTGTTAAGTTTGTCTTTTTTGCTATTGGTAGAAAATAA
Source organism: uncultured Algibacter sp. (assembly GCF_963976535.1). Taxonomy (NCBI): domain Bacteria; kingdom Pseudomonadati; phylum Bacteroidota; class Flavobacteriia; order Flavobacteriales; family Flavobacteriaceae; genus Algibacter; species uncultured Algibacter sp. The sequence goes on from NZ_CAXBLF010000022.1 coordinate 47,347, forward strand.
CCGGTCTGGCGAATCGGTAAAATCTAACTTTCCACCAATAAAAATGCCCGCTGCTATGGCAACGCCCAATACTAATGGCCAATATTTTTTCTGATTCGACATTATGCTTTTAAATCTTCAACTTGTTCAAGTTCTATTCCTGCTCTTTCTAAAAATTTTAATCCAGAGTTATCCTTATACGCTACGTTATAAACCACTTTTACAACACCAGCTTGATGTATTAATTTGCTACATTCTTTACAAGGCGACATGGTTATGTATAGCGTTGCACCCTTACATGATTGTGTTGATGCGGCTACTTTTAAAATGGCATTGGCCTCGGCATGTAACACATACCACTTGGTGTACCCTTCATCGTCTTCACAAAAATTTTCGAAACCCGACGGTGTACCATTGTACCCATCAGAAATTATCATTCTATCCTTTACAATAATGGCTCCCACTTGCCTGCGTTCGCAATAAGACAGTTTTCCCCATTCTTTAGCAATTCTCAAATAAGCTTTATCGTACTTAAGCTGTTTATTTTCTGGCATTAATTTTTTTATTTATTTGGGCGTTACCCTCATATAAAGTTTTTAGTAAAACCTCAAACTTTATAACAATTCGGGTCAGGCTATCCGCTATATCTTTCTTGTGCTGAACTTGTTTCAGTATCTCATCAAATTAATTGTTAAGATGTTGTTTAGTAATTTCAAGAAACAGTACGTTTACACAAAAAAGGATGCCGCTTCTATCCTTAACGCTAGTCCATATAACGAATATAGTTAGTTAGTATTTTAATTACAATGCAAAGTGCGTTAAAGTTTTACGAAAGTTTGGTTCAGACCAAAGTAACTATTTATATTTTTTACATGCTCCACAAAGCGTAGTTAAGTTTTTCACACCTCCCTTACTCCCTCCTTATTAGGAGGGAAACTCAAGCGGATTGAAAATATAATAAAAGGCTGCTAACTGAATACTGCCTACTAACCTTCGTTAAGGATTGAGGCATGCTTCGACTGCACTCAGTACAGGTTTATTGAAGCGCTCCCGATTTTTCATCGGGAAGTGACTGCCGAAATGTTTACATTCATGAGTTCATTAATTTAAAACACAAACCAACGAACTAAAGCCCGACCCTTGGGGAGCGCCCAAAAAAGAGATTTCCTTCTTCAAGGAAATGAAAAAAACAGTTATGATAAAAAGGCGCTATTTAAAATCATAGGAATAACCAAACCAACTACTATAGCCGAAATTACCATAATCCAATCGCGTTTTGTAAACCTGAAAATAGTTTGTACGATATAGCCTAAAAATAGCACTACAAATACAATGATTATTTGAGCTAATTCAATACCCAAAGCAAACTCTAATAATAACACCAGTTTGCTATCAGTATCGCCCAATAGCATTTTAAATTCGCGTGCAAAACCTAAACCGTGTACTAGACCAAAAAACAGTGTAGATAAAAATAATACACCTACTTTTTCGCGTTGTGCACCTTTTCCAGAGGTAAATACATTAAAAAGTGCGACAACTAAAATGGTAATAGGTATAAGAAATTCAACCACGGTAGCATTTACAGTTACTACATTGTAAGCCGCTAATACTAAAGATAAGGTATGACCTAAAGTAAACATCGAAACGAGTAGCAATACGCGTTTCCAATCTTTAAAAACGTAAGGAATTGTTAAAACGATAAGGAATAAAACATGGTCGTAGGCATTAATATCAAGCACATGATTGATACCATACTCTACATTAAACCAAAAATTTTCAAGCATAATAATTAAGATTTAGGG
>NZ_CAXBLF010000023.1:0-48821 GCF_963976535.1 uncultured Algibacter sp.
CATCACTACGCAATAATCAATTATATTTTTGATAGATTAGGAATTGTTGTTAATGATACCGAATTTGGATATAACCCTACTACTCCAAAACAAACGTCTTTAAACTAAGGCATATTATACCAATTTAACAGTCAGATGTCGCAAAAAACTTGTTTCTTTTTCTCCCATTTGTCGTCATAAAAAAGAACCGTAGCTAGGCTATGCTAAGTCCCGATAGCTATCGGGATTATTTCTTGACTGAACAAAAAATAATTCATATTTTTGAAACTACATTTAAAAATTAAATTGGGTTAATTCTTTTTAAACATACTGTCCATAATAGTGTTAATACCTTTAAATGCTAAGAATATTGCTAAACCACAAATAATTATTGCTAGTATTAAAATAGGAATGTATAAAGGTTTTTCTTGATTGGTTAATGCTATATAAACTAAGGTCGGGCCAAGAAACATAGCCCCTAAAGAAATCCCCATAGTTTTTAACCCTTTTGCAAGAATATTTCTATCTGTTTTATTTTCTTCCATCATTGTAATTTTGAACTGCTAAACGGACACTGCCAAATTCATTTAACAAATCTTCAGCTTCTTTTTGAGGGATCTTTAGTTCCGCCATAATCATTTTGGTGCCTCTATCAACCAATTTATTATTGCTTAATTGCATATCTACCATTTTGTTGCCTTTAATATGCCCCAACTGAATCATGGTAGATGTTGTTATCATATTCAGTACTAGTTTTTGAGCAGTTCCTGCTTTCATTCTAGAGCTACCAGTTACAAATTCTGGTCCTACAACAACTTCGATAGGATACTTTGAAACTTGACTTAAAGGACTATCCTTATTGCAAGTAATACAACCGGTAATTAAATTGTTTGCGTTACATTTTTCTAGGGCTGAAATAACATAAGGTGTGGTTCCTGAGGCTGCAATTCCAACAACAACATCATTTTGGTTAATATTGTATTCTTGTAAATCTTTCCAGCCTTGAGTTGTAGAATCTTCGGCAAATTCAACAGCTTTTCTTATGGCATAATCTCCACCAGCAATTAAACCTATAACTAAATTATGTGAAACTCCAAAAGTTGGAGGGCACTCTGACGCATCCAAAATTCCCAACCTACCACTTGTGCCAGCTCCCATGTAAAATAAACGACCACCACCTTTTAATTTTTCAATTATTTGATTTACTAAACCTTCAATTTGTGGTAATGCTTTTTCAACAGCATCAGGAACTGTTTTATCTTCTTTATTGATGTTTTCAAGCAATTCAAAAATGCTCATCTTTTCCAGATGATTGTGGTTAGAATCTTGCTCGGTAGTTTTAATGAAACTCATGATTCAAAAGTACATAAAAATTTAGTTGACATGATTCTATGTACGTAATTGTTTTTGTACGTATTTTATTTATTCAACAGTATAGGTAAAGACATCAGTTTCAGAAACTCTAAAATACCCCAGTGGGAAATTATCTGGGTTAGTTTGATTGATACAATTCCCTCTTACCGTTGCTGGTTGCGTTTCAAAAGGGTCGCCAGAATCCTCATCGTTTTGTTGCAATAGAATATGTAAAAACTCGTAAGTGCGTTTAGAAATACCAGAGTTTCTAATTAGCAGGAGGTCTCCAGTCTCTAAATCTTCATCAGAATAAAATGCAAATATTTGATTACCATCTGTAAACTCATCATCATAGACTTCAAGAGTTGAACTATTTCTATCTAGATCCAAAAACTCAAAGAGATAATAGTTTTCTATATTTTCAGGGTCTGTGTAAAAAGCCTTAATTTCTATTTCCTCACCTGAAAATCCACCATCATTTTTTTGTTCTATAGATTCAATTGGAACCACAGGTGTCATGGTTTCTGTAGCTATATAAGTCTCATTATTATAAAGGATGTTTAAATTATAAATTTCACCAATAACTGGTATAAAGTTTTCATTTTTATAAATGCCAGTGGTGGCTTCTTCAATAAAATTAAAGGTATTATTATTTGAATCTGAAATAGCCACATTAGCTCCTGTAGCGGGTGGAATACTATCATCAAAATATGGAGCAGTAAGACTAAGTTGGATTAATTGAGTGTTTCCATTTGTGCCTTTAATCCAATGGATGGACGCATCGATAACTAATCTAGGTTCAGCATTATTTACGTCAACATCAATAACATCCTCGCAAGAGATTAGTGTAAGAAGGATAAAAATGGTTTTAAATATTTTTTTCATAACCTTAAAGTTTAAAATTATAAGATATTGATGGTACAATTCCGAAAATGGCTAATCGAGTAGCTTCGTTTGAGCCTGTAATTTCGTTTTGTCCAAAAGATATTGTAGCTGCATTTCTTCTATTATACAGATTATAAATACCAAATACCCATTGGCTTCTCCAGCCTTTAGTTTTATTTGGTTTTGGCGTGTAGTTTAAAGATATGTCTAACCTGTGATATGCAGAAAGTCTATCAGAATTTCTACCACTATAATTAGGAATGTTTAGACCATTAAATTCATATTGCCCATTTGGAAAAGTTGCTGGTTGTCCTGTTTGAAATAGAAAATTGGTATTTATTTTCCATTTTTCATTCCAGTCATAACTTCCCGTAAATGAGATATCGTGCGTTTTATCAAAAGGAGTCTTGTACCATGCTCCATTATTTATACCTAATTCGGTTGCTGTTCTTCCTGGAGTTTGCTGTTCAGATTTAGAAAGGGTATAAGCTAACCAACCTTTAAATCGGCCTTCATTCTTTTTGAGAAAAATTTCCAATCCGTAAGCCCTGGATTTTCCGTTTAATATGACTTGCTCAATAGCATTATTTGCAATTAAATCAGCCCCATCAATATAATCTATTCTGTTTTTTACGGTTTTATAGAAGCTTTCAACTTCTAATGAATATTTGTTATTATTGAAATTTTTAAAATATCCAACCGCATATTGGTCGAGTAATTGTGGTTTTACATATTTGCCACTTGGTGTCCAAATATCTAATGGCGTAGGTGAGTTCGTATTTGAAAGTAGATGTAAATATTGACTCATCCTATTGTAACTCAATTTCACAGAACTCTCAGAATTTAGTTGATATGCTAAAGATGCTCTAGGTTCTAGGTTGTAAAAATTTTCAATAACATCACTTCGTTTGAATGTTTCAGTACCAATTGGTTCAGCTTTTTCATAAATTTGAAAATCTTCATTAAAAAGAACAGCTTGATTATTCTCATAAACATTTAATTCATCTTGCCCTAAACGATAGAAACTACTTAAGCGTAATCCATAAGATAATGCCAGTTTATCTGAAACTTTATGTTCGACATCTAAATAAATAGCATTTTCAAATGCATATTTATCAATAAGCTTAAAAGGGTTTATTCCTGAAGATTCCACAGTAGGTTTTATTTCACCTGGATTAAACTTATAATAAATACTATTTAACCCATATTGAAGTTTTATTTTATCCGTTAGATAATGTTTAAAATCATACTTTAAATTGAAGTTTTGAATTCCAGAAACCCAATCAAATTCAACAAAATTTAATTTTAAATCGTAATAATAATCAGAATAGATTATAGATAAGTTGGAGAATAATTTATCTGAAAATAAATGATTCCATCTGAAGTTTAAAACGGAATTACCATAGGTGTTTTCAAAAGTATCTTCAATTCTAAATACATCTCTACCGAAGTATCCAGAAAGATAAATATTGTTTCGCTCGTTTAATTTATAACTTAATTTAGTATTTAAATCATAGAAGTAAGCAATGTTATTTATATCAAATAGTGGTAAAAATAAATGCGCATAACTTGATCTGCCTCCCAATAAAAAAGATCCTTTATCTTTTTTAAGAGGACCTTCAATAAGTAATCTGCTTGACACAATACCAACTCCTCCATTGGCATGAAATTCTTTGCTATTCCCTTCTTTTTGATAGATATCTAAAACAGAAGAAACGCGACCACCATAACGTGCAGGAATCCCACCTTTGTAAAGTCTTAAATCTTTGATAGCATCTGGATTAAAAACGGAAAAGAAACCAAATAAGTGTGATGAATTATAAATAATAGCTTCATCTAAAAGGATAAGATTCTGGTCTGCTGCTCCACCACGAACGTTAAATCCAGAAGCACCTTCTCCAGCATTAGTAACACCAGGAAGTAGCGTTATGGCTTTAATGATATCAGATTCACCAAGTACCACCGGAATATCTTTAATCGTAGCAGAGGTGAGTTTATTTACACTCATTTGTGGGGTTCTAATATTGAGTTTTTCAACATTTTCTGTAATAACGACTTCATCTAAACTTTCTATAGCATCTGTTAAACTAAACTTTTTTGAGATGTCTTCTGAAAGACTAATAGTTTCTGATATTGTGGAATACCCCAAATAGCTAATAACAATATTATAAGTGCCTTCAGGTAATGTTATGGAATAGAAGCCATATTCGTTGGTAGTTGTACCGGCAGATATTTCTGGAAAAATAATGTTAACTCCAATAAGGGTTTCGTTACTTTTTTCTTCAGAAATGGTTCCACTCAATGTGAATTTTTCTTGTGCGTTAAGTGGGAGTATTGTGAAACAAAATGCACAAAGAATCCATAAAAAGGGGTTCTTCATCTAATAGCTTTTTTTATAAAAGTATAAAAAAGCTGCTAAAAAGGAGCTTTTTGAAGTTTATATTAATATTATAATAATCTTAAAATAGCATTAAAGGTCTCACTTGGTCTCATTACTTGATTAATAAGTGCTTCATTAGGCTCATAATAACCTCCAAGATCTGTAGCTTTACCTTGAATATCATTTAATTCTTTTATAATTGCTTCTTCATTATCGGCTAATTGTTTAGCAATTGGCGCAAATTCAGCTTTTAAAGCTTCATCTATATTTTGATTAGCTAATTCCTGAGCCCAATACATGGCTAAGTAAAAGTGACTCCCTCTATTATCTAATTCACCAACTTTTCTAGAAGGTCCTTTTCTGTTCTCTAATAATTTATCAGTGGCATCATCTAAAGTTTCGCCTAAAATCTTTGCTTTTTCATTTTTGTTAACTTCACTAAAATGTTCTAAAGAAACCGCCAAAGCTAAATATTCACCTAAAGAATCCCAACGTAAATGGTTTTCTTCAAGTAATTGTTGTACGTGCTTTGGAGCAGAACCACCAGCACCAGTTTCAAATAATCCACCACCATTCATTAACGGGACAATGGATAACATTTTTGCGCTTGTACCAACTTCCAGTATGGGGAACAAATCTGTTAAATAATCTCTTAACACATTTCCTGAAACTGAAATAGTGTCTTTTCCATTTTTCAATCTTTCGCATGTAAAAAGCGTAGCTTCAATGGGTGATAAGATTCTTAAATCTAACCCAGATGTATCGTAATCTTTTAAATATGTGTTTATTTTTTTAATTAATTCAGCATCATGGGCTCTGTTTTTATCTAACCAGAAAACCGCAGGTGTTTGAGAAGCTCTTGCTCGTGTAACCGCTAGTTTTACCCAATCTTGAATTGGTGCATCTTTAGTTTGACACATTCTCCAGATATCTCCAGTTTCAACAGTATGTTCAATTAATGTATTGCCAGAAGTATCAATAACGCTAACAGTCCCATTAGAAGCTATTTCAAACGTTTTATCATGGGAGCCATATTCTTCAGCCTTTTGAGCCATTAGTCCAACATTAGGAACAGTACCCATTGTTGTAGGATCGAAAGCGCCATTCTTTTTACAGAAATCTATGGTTGCTGAATAAATTCCTGCATAACTACTATCAGGAATTACTGCTTTGGTATCTTCCAATTTGCCATCGGCATTCCACATTTGCCCAGATGTACGAATCATTGCAGGCATAGAAGCATCAATAATAACATCACTCGGGACATGCAGGTTTGTAATACCTTTATCGCTGTTTACCATAGCAATTGCTGGTCCATTTTTAAATGCAGCATCAATGTCTGCTTGTATTTCTTTACGTTTAGCTTCTGGTAAATTTTGAATTTTTTCAACTAGATTTCCAAAACCATTATTTACATCCACACCAATTTCATCTAATGTTTCAGCATGCTTAGTAAATACGTTTTTGAAAAACACTTTAACGGCATGACCAAATATAATAGGGTCGCTTACTTTCATCATGGTAGCTTTCATGTGTAATGAAAACAATACATTAGTTGCTTTAGCGTCTGCTATTTGCTCTTCAAAAAAGTGTATTAAGTCTTTTTTGCTTAATACCGTGGCATCAATTATTTCTCCTTTTAATAAAGCCAAAGAATCTTTTAAAATAATAGTTGTACCATCGCTATCAGTATGAACAATTTTTATGCTAGTAGCATCATCTAAGGTTACTGATTTTTCATTATGAGCAAAATCATTAGCTTCCATAGTAGCTACATGTGTTTTAGAATCGCTAGACCACGCTCCCATAGAATGTGGGTTCTTTTTAGCATAATTCTTAACTGCTTTAGGCGCACGTCTATCTGAATTACCTTCACGTAAAACAGGATTTACAGCACTACCTTTTATTTTATCATAGCGTATTTTAATATCTTTTTCAGCATCAGTTTTAGCCTCATTTGGATAATCAGGAATATTAAAACCTTTAGATTGTAATTCTTTAATAGCGTCTTTTAATTGTGGAAGAGAAGCACTAATGTTTGGTAATTTTACAATATTTGCGTCTGGTTTTTTTGCTAATTCACCAAGTATAGCTAAATCGTCAGTAACACGTTGGTCTTCATTTAAAAAATCTGGAAATACAGATAAAATTCTTGCGGCTAATGAAATATCTTTAGTTTCAATATTAATGCCAGAAGACTTAACAAATGCTTGTACTATGGGTAATAAGGAACGTGTTGCTAAAGCCGGAGCTTCATCGGTTTTAGTATAAATGATTTTTGACATTGGTGTCGTTTTGTGTTGAATTATTATTTGGCTATATAATGAAAACGAATGACGATAACGTTTTCGCGGTGCGAATATACAAAAATTGACTTTTAAAAATGTTTAATTATTTAGGACATACTGTTTTTTTTTGATAAAGTCAAGCATTAGCCTTTAACCGATAAAAAAAAACAGCAACCCATTTAAAGATTACTGCTTTTATATCATGAGATTCCCACCAGAGTTTATCTCGAGCGCAGTCGAGAGGCAGGAATTTAATTATTCAACATCACCGGCATCACCAACATCGTAATATGCTCACCTTCATCAAGTCCATCAACAGGCGTTAAAATACCTGCTCTATTAGGCATACTCATTTCTAACTGTACTTCATCAGAAGTTAAATTATTCAACATCTCCGTTAAAAAACGCGAGTTAAAACCAATTTGCATATCGTCACCTTGATAATCACAAGTTAAACGCTCTTCGGCTTTATTACTATAATCAATATCTTCAGCAGAAATATTAAGTTCTGCACCAGCAATTTTCAAACGAATTTGATGAGTCGTTTTGTTAGAGAAAATACTAACACGACGCACAGAATTCAAAAACTGATTTCTATCAATTACTAATTTATTTGGATTCTCTTTCGGTATAACCGCTTCGTAGTTCGGGTATTTTCCATCAATTAATCTACAAATTAACTCAGAGTTTTCAAATGTAAACTTAGCGTTGCTTTCATTGTATTCAATTGTGATATCATTTTCACTAGCGGCCAAAATACCTTTTAAAAGATTCAATGGTTTTTTGGGCATTATAAACTCAGCAACTTGATTTGCTTTTACATCTGTACGCGTATATTTTACTAATTTATGCGCATCAGTAGCAACAAACGTTAAGCCTTCTGTAGAAAACTGAAAAAATACACCACTCATCACAGGGCGCAAATCATCATTTCCAGCAGCAAAAATGGTTTTGCTAATAGCGGTTGCTAAAACATCGCCAGTTATTACAGTTTTACTTGGGTCTTCAAGCGCTACAGCTTTCGGAAATTCGTTTCCATCGGCGTAAGCCAAAGCATATTTACCGTGATTAGAGCTAATTTCAACCGTGTTATTGTCTTCAACAACAAAAGTTAATGGTTGCTCCGGAAAGGTTTTTAAAGTATCTAATAACAAGCGTGCAGGAATGGCAACACTACCTTTACTGTCACTTTCAACATCTAAAGTTGAAGCCATGGTTGTTTCTAAATCACTTGCAGAAACGGTAAGTTGGCTGTGATCTAATTCAAATAAAAAATTATCCAAAATAGGCAACGTGTTCGAGCTATTAATAACGCCACCTAAAACCTGTAACTGTTTTAATAAATAAGTACTTGATACTATAAATTTCATTTGTTAGTTTATATTTTCTTTAAAGGTCACATGTAACATTTATATTATAATACATATTCAAAAAATGTATCTGAGCATAAATGTTTCATCTAAAAGCTTAGTTTTAATTGTAATTCTACTACTTACAAATATATTCCAAACTCTCTATATTAGGAAACAAACTTATTAACATTTAAGAAGCGTATTTTTTCTTTCTTAGGTAGTTGAAAACAAAACCAAAAACGCCAAGTAATACTAGTGGTAATAAGATGTTTATAAGTTGCCACTTGGTTTTCTCTGAATTTATTTTTTCTTGATTTAGGAAGGCAACAGCAATTTCTTTAGATCGAATGTTTATAAGTCCGTTATCATCCAATAAGTAATTAACCGCATTCAGTAAAAATTCTTTGTTGCCATAAGTTTGTCCCGTCCATCTATCAAAGCCTAATTCTTGTGGTACGTTTCTAGTCACATCATTTTTTATGACATCCCCATCAGCTATCACAATCATTTTCGTAGGAATGCTTTTATTTTGAGCTTTTTGAAGTTTAAAAGGCTTTACGCGATTGCTATAAACCGAATTAAATTCGCCTTCTAATAACACAGCAAGCGATTGATTGCCTTTATCAAATGTTTGTGGGTTTTGTTCTTGGGTTACCAACTCTAAACTCACTTCTTTAGGAGTGCCTTCTAATTTTGTTAAAGGTGCCGTTTCAAGAAGAATGGTTTTATCAATATTATTTTTTAAGGTGTCAATCTGGTTAGCAAAATCAAATTTCACTAAATTCAAATTATTAACAATAGGGTGCTTACTGCTCGAACCCGCTAAAGGCGAATACGGCCATTTTAAATGTTGAAATTGAGACTGACTTCCTTCACCCATAGCCAAAGTAATAGGAGCAGAGTATAGAGTACTTACCATATAAGGATTAATACGAATACCATATTTGAAAAAGAAATCGGTTAAATTTAAATCTCTACTCACAGCATAATTTGTTCCTGTAGCATTGTACAAGCTATCTTTTTCCATAGCTACGGCATCAATTAACCAAAGGCTTTTACCACCGTTCATGGTATATTGATCTAAAACTAGTTTTTCTTCTTCAGTAAACGCTTCCGTAGGTTTTGCAGAAATAATTAAATCAAAACGGTTAATACTTTTAAGTGTGCTTTGTGGGTTTGATGCAACACTATCCAAAGTGAATGGTGCGATATAATAATAAGCGCCTAGTGTTTTAACAAAGGTAGCAATGTACTTATCTTCCAATTGCTTGTTGCCCTTTAAAATAGCAATCTTACGTCGCTTTGGGTTTGTGAGTTGGCTAAAACCATCCGCAAAAGCATATTCCAAATTTTGCACAGAATTACTAACTAATTCCTGCTGAGAGGCTCCAATTTTATTTTTTACTAAGGGAATAACAACGGTTTGTTCATTATAACTTGCCAAAGCATAAGGAAAAATAACGGCTTGTGTAGATTTTCCGCTTTCTTGAACACTTAATTGCATAGGTGTTAATCCACGTTGTGTGAGTTGTTGAATATTACGCTCTCGTGTAGATTCGTCTTCTAACGGATTAATAAAATTGAAAACGATATTGCCATTTACAGCAGCAAACTCTTCCAATAACTGTTTGGTTTCGTTTTGAAGTCGTCTAAACTCAGAAGGGAAATCTTCGCCTTCTAAAAACACATCTATAACAATTGGAGATTCAATAGCCTCAATGATTTGTGTAGCAGATTCACTTAAAGTATAGCGTTTATCAGCAGTTAAATCAAAACGTTTGTATAAATTACCGCTTATAAAGTTAATCGCAACTACAGCGATAACGAGAATTAATATGTGTTTTATATTTTTATTCAAAGGCTTTTTCTAATTGATAAGGTCTTACCGATTCAACACTATTATTTTTAAATTGAAGTTCTAAACATTCTTGCATAGCATTAAATGCGCCTGGTACAAACCCCATATTGTAATGCCATTTTTCTTTCGAATAAGCTTTCAAGCTTTCATCCCATCCAAACCATTCTGGTTTCCCTAAAAGGGCTTCAATATTATTTTTATTTTTTCCTATTAATAAGCTATCCGTAATTATTTGATTAGCCATTTCGTAGCGTAAGGCAGGTTTCTCTTCCCAAGCTTCAGCATCAAAGTATTTTTCATGATGATAGCTACTAAAAATGTTTAGCATTGGGTAAAATAAATAAAAATAAACAATAGGCGTTAATGCCAAACTTACTATAAGCGTCAGCCATTTGCGTTTATCAATAGTATTTATAAATAGCCAAACCACAACAAATACAATAACTAGAAAAAAAACAAATAAAGGCGTTACTATCATTTACTTCGCTTTGTTAATATTTAGTTTGGTTAGCATTAAAAAGAATACCGTAATACTTAAAAAATAAATAATATCTCGCGTATCTAAAACGCCACGACTCATACTTTTATAATGTGTACTCATACCTAATTGTTCTACAAAATCACTTGACAGATACTCCGCAATACCTTCAAAACCAATATAAAAGATGAAACAGATAAAGACAGCACTGATGAATGCCACAATTTGATTATCTGATAAAGTCGAAGCAAACACGCCAATAGCCGTATAAGCTGCCACTAAAAACAGCAAGCCAAAATAAGAACCTAAAGTGCTACCCATATCTAAATTACCAATAGGATTGCCTAATTGATAAATGGTGTAAACGTAAAGTAAAGTGGGTATAAGCGCGATTAAAATTAAAATAAGCGCTCCAAAATATTTTCCTAAAACAATGTTGAAATGCGAAATAGGTTTCGTTAATAATAACTCCAAAGTACCTTGTTTTTTTTCATCTGAAAAACTACGCATAGTTACCGCAGGAATCAAGAAAATCAAAATCCATGGTGCCAATAAAAAGAATGATGATAAATCAGCAAACCCATAATCAAGAATATTAAACTCGCCTTTAAAGAGCCAAAGGAATAGCCCGTTTAAAACTAAAAATATAGCGATAACCAAATACCCAATTGGTGAGGCAAAAAATGAGTTTATTTCTTTTTTAAGTATTGCTAACATTTGTTTTTTTACTGTTTACTGCGACTGCGACTGCGACTGCGACTGCGACTGCGACTGTGACTGAATACTGTTTTACTCAAGCGTTGCCATTTTATCAACACTCCAAGCTTCTGGTTTTATACTAAAAAGTGGTTTTACCTTACTCCAAACAGCTTTGAATAATTCAGACTCTCTATAGTTATCTAAAGCTTCTTCAGATTCCCAATAACTATAAGTAAAGAAAATACTTGGGTCATTTTTATCTCTATATAATTCTAAAAATCCACAACCATCAAAAGCTCTAATTCTAGTTTTGGTGTCTTCAAAATTTTGAAGAAACACTTCAATATTCTGTTTGTAAAACCCCATTTTAACTATTCTTACTAGCATAAATTGTCTTTAAATTAATAATCGGCAGCTTTGGTTGCATTTTGCGGAATTTCAGCACCTTTAGGAACAACTGGTTTTGGTATAAAGTTAATACTCACGGCATCCATTAAGCCTAAACCTAAAAGGGTTGATGCACTACCAACCGTTGTGCTATTACTTTTATAAACAGCAATTTCTAAAAAATTACCAGAATTAAAAACCACGAGTTTTCTACCTTCATCTTGCCGTTTGTTTTCTGGAATTTCAAAATTTACAATATCGCTGTATTTATTATGTATTTTCTTGAACGTGTAATTACGTGCCGAAATTTCAAAATCACGTCCTTTTTGTATCGTTTCAAAAAACTGGCGCTTAATATTAGTAACTACATTACCGTAATTATCAATGTAAAGAATGTTACCAACAATTTGGGTTTTGTCATCATTAACATAAGGCACAATGTTTTTCATTGGTTTTATCTCAGAAATAGGTTTTCCAATAACTTCTAAAGTGCCACCACGAGCAATATGGCAAGCCACTTTTACAAACACATCCAAAACAGGAAAACTAGTTTGTATTTTATCATGAATATTAATTTCAACAATTTTTTCAGGAGCTATTTCAGAGCAAATCATACTCATAATACCATTATTGGCACAAATAAAGTAATGATCGTCTAACTTGAGTGCTATATGTTTGTTATCAGGATTTATCTCAGAATCAATCCCGATGATATGAATCGTTCCTTTCGGAAAACTATTATATGCATTTTGAATTATATAAGCCGCTTCCGGAATATTAAACGGTGAAACAGAATGTGAGATATCAACAATTTTAACATCGGGCAGTTCACTGTAGATAGCGCCTTTTGTAGCGCCAGCAAAGTAATCTTTTTCACCAAAGTCGGTTGTTAATGTTATGATTGCCATTGGCAAATTGTTGATATGTTTTTAATGTTAACTCACTCAAAATTATTAAATTTGAGTTTCACAAAAATGTGATACAAACCTACATAAATTTTCGTTTTAGTTTTTATATTTTAAATGAAAAATGTTGGTTCATGAAGTCTTATTTAATAAAAATGCGACATATTGAATAAAACTAATAAATCATTTCATCTAAGTAAACATTATTTCAATATTTTATACTTGTTAATCACTAAACTAATAACACGCTTTTGAACGAAATTATTATTGAACTAGAAGAAATAACTCCAAAAGAATTTTTTGGAGCTCAAAATGCCAACATAGAACTTCTTAAAAAGTACTTCCCAAAATTAAAAATTGTAGCACGCGGTAATAAAATTAAAGCCTTTGGTGATGAAGAATTGCTAGAGGAATTTGATAGACGTATCACTATGCTTTTAAAACACTTTGCGAAGTATAATAAGTTAGATGAAAACGCTATAGAGCGTGTGTTAACAAGCCAAAGTAGTGATGATTATACAACATCAACAGCAAGTGGCGAAGTGATTGTGCATGGCGTTGGCGGAAAAAAGATTAAAGCGCAAACGGCAAACCAGCGCAAAATGGTAGAACTTATGCGTAAAAACGATATGGTTTTTGCGATTGGACCTGCAGGAACTGGTAAAACCTATACGGGCGTAGCGTTGGCGGTTCAAGCCTTAAAAAATAAAGAAGTAAAGCGCATTATTTTAACCCGTCCAGCAGTAGAAGCAGGGGAGAACCTTGGGTTTTTACCAGGCGATTTAAAAGAAAAGTTAGATCCCTACATGCAGCCACTTTATGATGCGTTGCGAGATATGATTGCTCCCGAAAAATTAGCAAGTTATATAGAAAAGGGCACCATACAAATTGCGCCATTGGCATTTATGCGTGGGCGTACTTTAGATAATGCTTTTGTGATTCTTGACGAAGGACAAAACACAACGCATGCCCAAATGAAAATGTTTTTAACCCGTATGGGCAAGCATGCTAAGTTTTTATTAACCGGCGATCCTGGGCAAATAGATTTACCACGTCGTACCATTTCAGGCTTAAAAGAAGCCTTGTTAATTTTAAAGAATGTAGAAGGCGTAGGCATGATCTTTTTAGACGATAAAGACGTCATTCGTCACAAACTCGTTAAAAAGGTCATAGCGGCTTATAAAAATATAGAAAACGTAGATTAAACAGTTTACAGTGTTCAGTCGCAGTTTTCAGTAAAGTAGAAATATCAACATAAAATGTCACATTGAACATTATCGATAGCAAAATATATTTTGATTGAAGATACGAAGCGCAGCTTGACGAAACGTCTTAAAAAGAATTAAAATATTTAGAAGCTATGTCCCGCTTTCCGCTATATCTTTTCATGTGCTGATCTTGGTTCAGTATCTCATAAAAGTAGTATAATTGTAAAATTTTAGTTATAATTAATCTAGTGGAAAACACATAAAAAGGATGCCGCATCAATCGGGGCTAGGGCTTTTTAGATAAAAATTATAAAACGTCATTGCGAATAAATCGATAAATTTGTAGCCTGTACTGAGCGCAGTCGAAGTGAGATTAAAAATAAAATAACAGAAAACAAGCTTTGCGCCTTTGCGCCTTTGCGAGATAAAAAAATTAGTGAATTTCCCGAAAAATCGGAACAGGCCATGGCAAAAACAAACAACACCATAATCGATACCAATTTCAATTTCCCAAACCAAAAAAGTGTTTACAAAGGAAAAGTAAGAGAAGTCTATAATATCAACGACCAAGAATTAGTCATGGTGGCAACAGATCGTCTTTCAGCCTTCGATGTAGTGATGCCAAAAGGGATTCCATACAAAGGGCAAATCCTGAACCAAATCGCTACCAAAATGATGGCAGCCACTCAAGATTTAGTTCCCAATTGGTTAACCGCAACCCCAGACCCAAATGTGGCTGTGGGGCATTTATGTGAACCCTTTAAAGTAGAAATGGTAATTCGTGGCTATATGTCTGGTCATGCTGCACGCGAGTATAAAGCGGGCAAACGCATGCTTTGTGGCGTTGCCTTGCCAGAAGGCATGAAAGAGAATGATAAGTTCCCAGAACCTATTATTACGCCAGCAACCAAAGCAGAAATGGGCGACCATGACGAAGATATTTCTCGTGAAGACATCCTAAAACGTGGTATCGTATCAGAAGCCGATTATGTGGTTTTAGAAGATTATACCCGTAAATTATTTCAACGTGGTTCTGAAATTGCAGCCTCAAGAGGCTTAATTTTAGTAGATACTAAATACGAATTTGGAAAAACAAAAGACGGACAAATTGTTTTGATTGACGAAATACACACCCCAGATTCTTCACGTTATTTTTATGCCGATGGTTACCAAGAGCGTCAAGATAAAGGTGAAACCCAAAAGCAACTCTCTAAGGAGTTTGTACGCCAATGGTTAATAGCCAATAATTTTCAAGGCTTAGAAGGACAAACCGTGCCTTTTATGAGCGATAAATACATTGAAACAGTTAGCGAGCGCTATATCGAACTTTACGAAAACATTACAGGCGAAACTTTTATAAAGGCAGATGTGAGTAATATTCAAGAGCGTATTGAAGCGAATGTTTTGGAATATTTGAAGTAGAATCATAGAGAACCTATTATCATATATAAAAGTCTTTGCCGTAAGCAAGGTCTTTTTTATTGCGCCATTTTTTCTTAAGAAGTTGAATTTTTTATGTTCCTCAAAGTCGGGAGACTTTGAGGAACACTAAATTTTATGATAGGACGTCGTTTTAATAATTTATATCAGACGCTACTGAAACAAGTTCAGCACAAGTAAGCAAAGTTAAAATTTTAAAATTGAATAGTCAATATTCACTTCAATAAGTGAAAGAAAAGTTATCAACTTTTAATAGTTAATAATATAGCTTCTTAACCTAATCTGCGCAAAGTCTCCCGACTTTGTGGCAAACATTAAAATTTATTATATCAAGCTATTTCCAATTTTTTAATATCAAATCAATCGACTGCTGCGAGCGTAATAAAAAGGATTTTCTATGAAGTTATTTTTGTTGTTTATGTTTGTGCTCCTCAAAGTCGGGAGACTTTGCGGAGCGGGACTTTGCGGAGCGGTATTTAAAAATTAATAATTAAGCTTAACAACCCGTTCATTCAAAGGCTGCTCATTCCTATAATTATTAATCGGCATATTATTTCTAAGCTTTAAAACCTCTTCAACTGATAAAATAATTGGTTCTTTAAACACAATCCAGTTGACACCTTCAGAACACGGTGGTGTGGTTAATGAACCGCCATAAGAGTAATAATGTTTGTCTTCTAAAAATAAGCTTGATAAATCTATGTTTTGATGAATGTCTTTGGTTGCGCCATTTTCAATAGGTAAAAAGCTTTCAAAAAACTCAAAGAGTTGGCTTTCCTCGCCTTCTTCACCTAAAATACCTAATACGGTAATGCTGCCAGATTTGCTAAGGTGTACTAAGTGCATTTCAATAGGGTAAATAACGCCGTTTATTTTATGCTCTGCGGGTTCGTGAAAATGGATTTGCTTTAAATAATACGTTTCGTTTTTGTACTTTATAGAATCGCCAGCCTCAAAATCAAACTGAATGGAGTGTCCGTTATTTTCCACTTCGCTTAAAAGTGTTGTTGGTGTATATTGAATTTTTAAATCGCCTTTAATTTTTACAGAATCGGCGTCCTTATTAATAATGTTTATGGGCGATTGATGTTTACCATCACAATCGGAATTTTTTTCGATTTCTATCCAATGTTCTGGTGAGGTTTCACCGGAATAACTCCAGTGATGTGCATTTTCGGTTTCTGTAGCATGGGCTGTTTTAGGTGTTTGTTTGCAAGACACCACAGCTAATAAAATAGTTAAAAAAAGGAAACGAAGTTTCGTATTCATAATATGGTAATTTGTAAATTTTGATGCTGCAAAATTACTAATCTCACAGAGTCAAAAAGCTTACTTTTGTCATGTTTTGAAAATCTTTTGGAAGATTTATTAACTATTTTGATTTATCTAAATTTAAAAAAGGGCTAGCGCCTACGTTGTCCTGAAAATTCCATAGCCTCACCTTTGCCAAAACCATAGCTAATTCCAAAGGTTACAAAACGCCCGCGTTGCCTGCTATTAAACAAATAAAATTCGGGTTGCGTAGTAGTTGTTTGGTCTATTCTTGACGCAAAAATATCGCGAATACTTAAGTTTAAAATAACTTTTCCTTTAAGAATTTTTTTTCTTAAACCAAGGTCTGCAAAAAGATTATCAGAAATTTCACTTTGAACAGTTTCAAATTTAGACCTGTAATCGCCCGAGATTTCTAAATCAAATTCAGCAGGAAGTTTAAATTTAGTGGTTAGGCTAGTGGCCCATTGATTGCCTTTAAAATCAAAATTAATGGTTTCAAAAAAACCTTTTCTAGAAAAATAATTAATATTAAAATCACCATGTATTGAAAACCATTTAGAAGGCGCATATTTTCCATTGGCTTCAAAACCTGTGGTTGTATTTGTGCCCACATTTTCTGGTCTAGAAGTACTTACATTATCTTCAAAAGTTGAAATACGCTCAACAACGTCAATGGTATATCGGTTATATAAACTAAAATTTAATGAGGCTTTACCAATTTTATGAATGCTGGTAACCTCGTAAGAATCTGTGTATTCTGGTTCTAAATCTGGATTTCCAGTAGAGATGCTAAAATTGTTTCGAATGTTTGAAAACGGATTTAATTCTCTTAAACCTGGTCTTCTAATTCTTTTTGAGTAACCAGCTTGTAACGAAAAATTATCATTCACTTTATAGGATGTATGAATACTAGGAAACAAGTTGGTGTAATCATCTTCATTGCGTTCATTAGTGGTTTCCAACAAGGTACTGAGATTCGTGTTTTCTAGTCTAACACCAAGTTTAAGCCCCCATGTATCACCTTCGTAAGCAACGGTTGTATAAACACCTAAAACCTTTTGATCAAAATCAAAAATATTCGTTAAATCTGGGTTGTTAATCCAATCACCATTTACAAAATCGCTTACAGCAAAATCGTTAGATACGCTATTTATAACATATTGTGAGCCTGTTTCTATGGTGTATTTTTCTAAAAACGGATGTGTGTAGTCTAATTTAAATGTATAATCTTCTAATGTGTAATCGGTTCTTGTTTTCTGTTGAAAATTGTCATCATCACCAATAACCGTATTGTTTTCAAAGTCTGAAAATTGGTCTTTACGAAAAGAACTTCCTAAAGCGCTAAACAATAAACTTTGTTCTTTATGTCTTTTGAAATTCTTCTTATACTGTAATTCGTAACGTAATTTGGGGTTATCAGCTTCTGTTTTTTCATCACGAAGCCAACTATTAGTAATCGAATTTGAAGCGTCTTTTCGATTGAAGTTTGTTTTTGAAAACTGGTCCTCTACTTCATAAGCATAAGAGCCAGATAGGGTTACAACATTATTATCGTTTAGATGATAATCGGCTCCAATAAGGATGTTGCTAAATTTCTCATCAAACTCACTGTCTCCATAACTCGTAATAGTTGTATTATTTATTAAATCTTGGTTTATAGATTTTCGTTCAGTGGGGTAAGTACGAATTCCAAAACCTAACTGACTAAACAGATTAAATTTTTCGGTACGTTTGTTAATACTTAACCCAAAGCTGTTGCTATTGGGAACGCCAACATTTAAAGTTGTCGACCCATTGATACCTCGTTTTTCTGATTTTTTAATAATAATATTGATGATTCCTGAAGTGCCTTCTGCATCATATTTTGCTGAAGGGTTCGTAATAACTTCTACTTGTTCAATCATATCTGCAGTAATACTTCCTAGGGCATTGCCATCTGCACTAACAAGAACGGATGGTTTTCCGTTGATAAGTATTTGCACACCTTGACTGCCTCGTAAACTAACATCGCCTTCAATACTCACATTTACTGAGGGGATATTGTTTAAAACTTCTAAGGAGCTAGCACCAGTAGAACTTAAATCTTTACCAACATGAAACACCCGTTTATCCAGCCGGAATTCTGTTCGAGATTTTTCAGCACGAATAACAACTTCATCTAAAGCTTGATTGTCTTCAGATAATATGATGGTTTGTAAGTCGATTTTATTTTTTAGAATTCTAAAATCCTTGAATGTCTTTGTTTTAAAACCAATAAAACTAACTTCAATATAGAAATCTGTCTCACTCGTTTTTAAGGAAAAGGTACCGTTTTGAGACGTAATCGTTCCTGTTAAAGGTTTTTTAGAATCGTTGTCTAATAGGGATATGGTTGCATACTCTACAGGCAGATTATTGTTGCTTTCTAAAACTTTCCCAGTAATAATAACTTGTGTATTTTGAGCTGAAACAACACTTAATCCGAAGCATAAGAGACAAACTAAAACTAACTTATTGTGCATGAATTGGTAAAAAAAATAG
Organism: uncultured Algibacter sp.; assembly: GCF_963976535.1. Lineage (NCBI taxonomy): Bacteria > Pseudomonadati > Bacteroidota > Flavobacteriia > Flavobacteriales > Flavobacteriaceae > Algibacter > uncultured Algibacter sp. Next base: position 19,008 of record NZ_CAXBLF010000023.1, read on the forward strand.
TTAACATATAAACAACAAAGATATATTTAAAGACTGAATTATTTTTTTTTACTTGCTTTAGCCATAGGATTAAAAGCTAAACATAAGTCTAACCAATAGGATAAATCAGCTTCATTATCAAAACCATCGGGAGTTACAAAAATATAACCTTTCATGGGGCGACCTGTAAAATCCATAGGAAGACATTCTGGTTTTTTAAGTTCATCTAAATAAACCAATTCACCAATACGTGCCATGAGTAAGCTATCGCCATATTTTTTATCAAGATGGATGCCACAAAGCATTTTGTTATCCACCTTAAAGCATAAACCGCCCATCATTTTGAGTTCAGAGAAAGCAGTCTGTTTATCTTTTAACTGTCTTCGTATTCTATCTGCTAAATATTCATCGTAAGCCATACTAATTGTTTTTAAATGTATCTATTATTTTTCGTGTTAAATTATAAACAATCGCATTAGTTTTAGCGTAATGGAATGATATAAAACAAACTACAATCATAAATAATACAGCTCCTAAAATTACAGTTGTAGGTTCTAACGAATTACTTAAAAACTTGTTTAATCCATAGCCTGTAAAACTTCCGTAAAGCAATACAAAATGAATGACATAAATGGATAAGGTTTTTTCACCTATTCTTGCAATTAAAGATTGTTTTAAAAAACGTTCTAAGGCATAAAAACCCCCAAATAAAATTAATACATCACCAAGTCTAGTAAATAGATAATTATAGTCAGCACTCATTTTTAATAATTCAATATTTGTAATATAACTAAGTGTTGTAAGAAACCATGATGAATAATAAATGAGAAAACTACCAACTATAAAAAAAGTAATGACAGTTAATACATTAAAGCGATCTCGGTGTACGTGTCTAAAAAACACAGTAGAAATAAAGGCGCCAAAAGCCGAATACCCAAACCATGGTAAAATAGTAAATACAGAACCATTAGCTTTGGTTATATAATTAGCAATGATTATTGGAACGTGTTCTAAAGTCAAGTTTCTGTAAAGCGGTTCAGTAACAAAAGAAATACATCCTATTACAAAAAGAACCGTTGAAAAAATATAACTATGTTTTTTAAATTGGATATGTAAACCAACTAAAAAAATTAGTGATAAACCAATACACTGGAGCACATCAACTACAAAAAAATAGGAACTAAAATGGCCAGAGAGCCAGCTGAAAACATTCATGCGCAAACTATAGCCAATGGCAAGAAGTAGTAAACCTCTGAATAACTCTTTTTTGATTCTGGGCTTATCATCGCCTTTAGCATAAGCACGTAGTAGTAAATAGGCAAATACTAAACCTGAAATTGTAAAAAAAGTAGGAGCTGTAATCCCTCTAAAATACGACCAAATTGTATAAGCTGTGTTGGAATAATCTTTATAAACTGGTGCCAATAAAGTATCTATAAAATGACCTTGAAGCATCATTAATATAGCAAATGCTCTAACGGCATCTATAAAATATAAGCGATTAGATTGCGCCATAAGTTGGTTTGCTAATGTGATACCATTTCTCATTTAAAATAATTATAATAAAACCCCCTTTTTTTACTTTCTGCTTCAGTAGAAAAATAGACCATAACTATTGCTATGCTATATTTTTAAACTTTGCATAAAACAAAAAATCATCATTTTATTTTATAATAATTTTAATTAAGAACTGGGATAAATATACTTTTAAATATTTGAAACAGAATGTTTGTAAAGTGATATATTTATAAAATCATAATAAGTATGGAGCAACTCATTAAAACCTTTTCAGATTATGCATGGGGAATCCCTTTAGTAGTTTTACTTATTGGTGGTGGTTTGTATCTTTTAATTTTATCAAGATTTTTGCCATTTCGTTATATTGGTCACGCTATTCAAGTGTTACGAGGGAAATATGACGACCCAAATGACCCTGGGCAAATTTCACATTTTAAAGCTTTAACAACAGCTCTGTCTTCTACCATCGGTATGGGGAATATTGCAGGAGTAGCAGTAGCCATTTCAATTGGTGGGCCGGGAGCGATGTTCTGGATGTGGGTAAGTGCTATAGTTGGTATGTCTACCAAATTTTTCACATCTACACTAGCTATTATGTATCGCGGGAAGGATAGTGCAGGCGAGTTACAAGGAGGACCCATGTATTTTATTACTGAGGGCTTGGGTAAATCTTGGAAATCTTTAGCTATAATGTTTAGTCTTTTTGGCATGATTGGGGCATTGCCAGTTGTAAATGCCAATCAGTTAACACAAGCCATAAATGATATTGTATTAATCCCAAACGGTGTGGAAGTAGGGTTAAAATCTAATTTAATAATCGCTTTTGTATTAGTTTCGATGACTTCAGTAATCATTATAGGTGGATTAAAACGTATTAGTAATGCGGCATCTAAAATGGTGCCTTCTATGGTATTATTATACTTTGTTTTAGTGCTATTTATTTTGATTTCTAATTATGAAGTGGTTCCAAAATACTTCGTGATGATTTTTACAGATGCATTTTCTGCAGAACATTTTAAAGGTGAAAAATTGCTTGGTGGAGTCCTCGGTGCTTTGATTCTTTTAGGAATTCGTAGAGGTGCGTTTTCAAATGAAGCGGGAATTGGTACGGCGCCCATGGCACATGGTGCCGCAAAAACCGATGAGCCTGTTCGTGAAGGTTTAGTGGCTATGTTAGGGCCTGCGATAGATACTTTGATGGTTTGTACGCTAACGGCTTTAGCTATTCTGGTTACAGGTGTTTGGGAAACCACGTCTGATAATGGTGTGAGCTTAACGGCTTCGGCATTTAATCATGCCATGCCAGGATATGGTGCTTATTTACTAATGATTTGTGTGTTAATATTCAGTGTGTCTTCATTGTTTTCTTATGCCTATTATGGTAGCAAATGTTTGTCGTTTTTAATTGGTGCAGATAAGAAACATTATTATAATTATATATACATTATTAGTATCATATTGGCAGTAACAACGCCGTTTAGTATGATGCTAAACTTAATTGATGGGGTGTTTGCGCTTATGGCAATTCCAACCATGATTTCTACTTTAATTCTCGCTCCAAGAGTTGTAAAAGAGGCTAAATCTTATTTTAAACGACTATAATACCAAATAAACTTTAAAATGATGGGTTAAATTCGTTTCTATTTCCTTTATACCTGACTACCGGCAGGCGGGTTTCAATATAAAATAGAACCGTAACTAATGCTATGCTTATATTTTCTATCTTATCTAAAGAAAATATAATTTTAATTTACCATCAATAATTTTAAAATTCATTTGGTATAAATCAACTTATACTCTTGTATAATTCTTGCTAAATTGATATATTTATGCTAAATACATATATATGACTATAGATTTATGTCCAAATTGTGGTTCAGACCATTTTGTTAAAAGCGGAATCGTTAGCAATAGGCAGCGGTATAAGTGTAAAAAATGCAACTATTTTTTCTCTGTCAATAAGATAGGAAAGAAAATAGATGATTATTATGTAAACAAGTCACTTCAGTTGTATTTAGAGGGATTAACTTACCGCGAGATAGAACGAATTTTGGGGGTGTCTCATGTTAGTATAATGAATTGGGTAAAGAAGTATAATATAAAGCGTCCGTATAATTCCAATTACCACCCGACATATAAAATTTTAAACACTACAGAACTAGGCAATTACTTTCAAAATGCGGATAATATCAAGGGCGCTGGGGTTGTAGTTACGGAGCTTGGAGACAAGTTTATGCTTATAAAATGGGAACGTTTTAAGGAATAGATATAGTAAGTTTACAATTATATATATAGTTTTTTATTTAATTCATTCTTTTTTAGAGTTTAGCGGTGCACACAAAACCAAAATTAATACTAACTAAACTCAAAACCATTTATGAAAAAACTGTATTTATTACTGTTTTGTTCAGCTCTTTTTGGCTTGCAAAATATGTATTCACAAGGTTCTCCGGATTATAATGGAGGAATGAAAGTGAAACTTGATGATGAGGGTAAAAAATACTTCCGAGTTATTTCCTGGGTTCAGGCTCAAGCTGCTTATAGTGATGATGTGCCAGCTATAACCAGTAATACGAGCTTTAATTTAAGACGAGCCAGAGTGTTATTATTTACTCAAATAAATTCAAAATTCTTATTAGTTACTCATTTTGGTCTTAATAGCCTTAATAGTTCAACATTGAGTCCTACTGGAACAGGCAACGGTTCTCAAGTATTTATGCTTGACGCTTGGGCACAATATAATTTGAACAAAAACTTAAGTGTTGGTGCTGGGTTGCATTATTTTAATGGAATTTCTAGATTAAACAATCAAAGTACACTTAATATGATGACTTTGGATAACAATCGGCAGTCTTGGGCTACGTTGGGGCTAACAGATCAATTTGGAAGACATGTAGGCGTATTTGCTAAAGGTAACTTAGGAAAACTTCAATATCGATTAGCAATAAATGATGTATCGGTTAATGGTTTAGACGCCAGAGATGTTAATGACATTGTTAATTCAAATACCACAATTTATGGCGGTAGAAAATTCTTGGGTTCAAAAGATTCAGGGAAAGCTTATGCGGGTTATTTCGATTTTAATTTCTTAGATCAAGAATCTAATTTTTTACCTTATAAAGTAGGTTCTTATTTAGGCGGAAAAAAAGTTTTTAATATTGGAGCTGGTTTTTTCTTACATCCAAACGGATCTGTTAGAATGGAAGGTTCAGAATTAGTAAGCGAAGATGTTAATATTTTTGCAGTTGATGCTTTTTATGATACACCTCTTGGTGATGATGGTAGCGCACTTACGGCTTATGCTGTTTATCAAACGAATGACTACGGAAAAAATTATTTGTTCAGCGTTTACGGAACGGGAAGCATGATATTTGCTCATTTAGGATATGTTCTAGCTGGAGATAAAACTAAAACAAGATATCAACCTTATATTTCTTATGGTTCTAATAGCTATGATGTGGTTAGTAATGATAAGAATATATTTGGATTAGGAGCTAACGCGTATTTCAGCGGTCATAATTCTAAATTAACATTAGAATATAAAAATCAAAAATTTGGTGATTCTAAAACTGGAACGGTAACGCTCCAAGCTATGATTTACCTATAAAAACTAACAATTATGAGAGAAAAACAAAAACATGCAACAGCATACTGGAAACAGAACCTTAAATATTTAGTGATTCTGCTTTCCATATGGTTTATCGTTTCTTATGGATGTGGAATTCTATTCAAAGATGCATTAAATGAAATTAGATTAGGAGGCTTTAAATTAGGCTTCTGGTTTGCGCAACAAGGTTCAATATATGTATTCGTAATACTGATTTTCGTATATGTAAGATTGATGAATAAATTGGATAAAAAATATGGTTTCGACGAGTAACCCTTAACTAAAATTTAAAACAAAAACATTATGAGTGTACAAACTTGGACATGGATATTAGTAGGGGTGACGTTTACCCTATATTTCGGAATAGCAATTTGGGCTAGAGCGGGATCAACAAAAGAATTTTACGTCGCTGGTGGAGGTGTTTCTCCATTAGCAAATGGAATGGCAACAGCAGCAGATTGGATGAGTGCTGCCTCCTTTATTAGTATGGCAGGATTAATATCTTTTATGGGATATGATGGCTCTGTGTTTTTAATGGGTTGGACCGGTGGATATGTGCTTCTCGCACTACTTCTCGCTCCATACTTACGTAAATTTGGAAAGTTTACTGTTCCAGATTTTATTGGAGACAGATATTATTCAAACACAGCAAGAACAGTTGCCGTAATTTGTGCGTTAATTGTATCATTTACTTATGTTGCAGGACAAATGCGTGGTGTAGGAATAGTGTTTTCTCAATTCTTACAGGTAGATATCAACATAGGCGTTATTATTGGTATGACCGTGGTTTTGGTCTTCGCTTTTTTAGGAGGGATGAAAGGTATCACATATACCCAAGTAGCACAATACTGTGTGCTAATCTTTGCTTTTATGGTGCCTGCATTTTTCATTTCTTTACAAATGACAGGAAACATTATTCCTCAAATTGGTATGGGAGGAAAAGTAGAAGGCGGTGTATTTTTACTGGATAAATTAGATGCTCTGCATACGCAATTAGGGTTTAATGAGTACACAAGCGGAACAAAGTCCACATGGGATGTATTTGCTATTACTTTAGCTTTAATGGCAGGGACAGCTGGATTACCTCATGTTATTGTGCGTTTCTTTACGGTGCCGAAAGTGAAAGATGCACGTAAATCTGCTGGATATGCGTTATTGTTAATTGCAATTCTTTATACTACAGCTCCAGCTATTGCAGTATTCTCTAGAACAAACTTAATAGAAACAGTAAGTGAGCAAAATTATGCTGAAATTCCTCAATGGTTTAAAAATTGGGAAAACACTGGGTTAATAGCGTGGGCAGATAAAAATGGTGATGGAAAAATTCAGTATGTTGCAGGTAGTGCTTTAGCTAGCAAAAAACCGCTTTATACAAATGAAAGAGGTGCTCATGGTGAGCGTATGATTTCTAATGCCAGTGATGCTAAAAATGAATTGTATGTTGATCGAGATATCATGGTATTGGCAAATCCGGAAATAGCTAATTTACCTAATTGGGTAATTGCATTAGTTGCTGCTGGTGGTCTTGCCGCTGCGTTATCAACTGCTGCTGGATTATTATTAGTAATTTCAACTTCAATTTCTCATGATTTAATCAAAAAGCAAATAAAACCAGACATTTCTGAAAAAGGAGAATTAATGGCTGCACGTATTGCAATTTTCTTTGCAGTAGTTATTGCTGGATTGTTCGGGATTTATCCACCAGGATTTGTCGCCGCCGTAGTCGCACTGGCCTTTGGTCTAGGCGCCGCATCATTTTTCCCAGCTATTATTTTAGGAATTTTTGATAAACGAATGAATAGTAAAGGCGCTGTTTCAGGAATGATTGTAGGTATCGTGTTGATGTTATTTTATATGATTCGCTATAAAACAGGATTAATAGGAGTTATGGAACCAAGACCAGCAAGCGAGTGGTGGTTTGGTACTTCGCCGGAAGGCTTTGGTACAGTTGCAATGATAGTAAATGTTGTTGTTTCTCTAGTTGTTTCAAGATTAACACCTGCACCACCTCAATATGTTCAAGACATAGTTGAGAGTATTAGAATCCCTTCTGGAGCAGGAGAAGTTGGCGAAATACATTAAAATTTATACTTGAAAGCCTCAATATTCAAGTGTATTGGTTGGTTTAAAAACAGTATTACGAAAGTAGTACTGTTTTTTTCTTATTTTTAGATTTCAAATGAAAGCCCATGAAAAAGCGTCACGAGCAAAAACTTATAGTCTTATCAATAGCCTTGTTTTTAATTTTTAACATTCCATTTTTGTTAATCTTTAATTTAGAAGGCGCAATATTTGGAATACCAATCTTCCATTTTTCAATATTTTCTATTTGGCTATTATCTATTGTTATTTCCTATATCATTTTAAAACGTCACTATGAATAATTACACTTTGGTTGTTATTATTGTGGTGTATTTAGCGGTGTTGTTTTACATCGCTTTTCTTGCTGAAAAAAAGAGAAAAAGCATTTGGGTAAACAATCCATACGTTTACACGTTGTCTTTGGCGGTTTATTGTTCAGCTTGGACCTATTACGGAAGTATAGGTATTGCTGCAAATTCAGGTATTAATTTTTTACCAATATATCTTGGACCTGTAATAGCTGCACCTTTATGGATAATAATTCTCAGGAAAATTATTAGAATTTCAAAACAGCATAAAATTTCTTCTATAGCAGATTTTATTTCGCTTCGTTATGGAAATAATCGATTCTTAGGAGCTCTTGTTACTCTGGTTTGCCTTTTTGGAACGCTGCCCTATATTTCTTTACAGCTTAAAGCGGTTTCTGAGACTTTTGCAATTATGACTGATGAAACGAGTTATGTTTCAACTTCAATTCTAGATGATACTACGTTCTACATTGCATTATTGTTGGCGGTTTTTGCAGCTTTTTTTGGAACGCAAAAAACCGACGCTTCAGAAAAGCACAAAGGGATTATTGCCTCAGTGGCATTTGAATCTATTTTAAAACTTGTTTTCTTTTTAATTATTGGAGGTCATATCACCTTTTATTTATTTGATGGAACATCTGATATTTATAGTCAAATTTCAATAACAGAAAACTTTCATGAACTAACCACGCTAAATGGGGTTGAAGATGGTTTCAATTGGTTTTTCATGATGGCGTTATCTTTTATGGCTATCTTTTTGTTACCCAGACAATTTCAGGTTTCTGTATTAGAAAACAATCGTGAAAAACATTTAAAAAAAGCAATATGGCTGTTTCCACTGTATTTGCTGTTGTTTAATCTTTTTGTTGTTTTTATTGCTTGGGCAGGTAAACTTACTTTTGGAGATTCTGTGAACCCGGAATATTACACCTTGCTATTGCCAATGGAAAAAGGTCATTCGTTTTTGGCTTCATTAGTTTTTCTTGGGGGTTTTTCAGCAGTAATTTCAATGGTGGTTGTTTCAACCTTGGCATTATCTACAATGGTGAGTAATAATCTTATTATTCCTTATGGTTTCTTAGACAAGTTTATTAAGAATCAACCAGAACGTAATTCAAAGTATATTAAGAACATTAGGCGCATCTCTATTTTTATCATTATTATTTCAGCATACTTTTTCTATATTTCCTTTTCAAAAGAATTATCGCTTTATGCTATTGGGCTTATTTCATTTGTAATTATTGCTCAACTAGCACCTTCCTTTTTTATAGGTTTATTTTGGAATAGAGGCTCGTCAAAAGCAGCAATAATTGGTATTATTGTAGGCTTTATTATTGTGTTTTATACGTTGGTATTGCCTTTTACGCTGCAGGCTTATACTGGTGTAGATGATTTTACTAAATATGGATTGAATGGTATTTCGACTTTGAAACCTTATGCTTTGTTTGGTATTGATTTCCTTAGTCCGCCATCTCATGCTTTTTTCTGGAGTATGAGTTTTAATATTTTGACTTATTTGGTGTTTTCTTTAACTTCTAAAGGGAATTATAGAGAACGAAATTATGCCGAAATGTTTGTTGATAGTAAAAACTTTTCAAAGTTACAGGATAGTGCTTTGGTTTGGAAGGGCGAAGCTTATGTTGCGGATATAAAAAATGTGCTGATTAGATTTCTAGGTGAAAAAAGAGCACAACGAGCGTTAAATATATTTTTCACAAAATATAAACTCCCACAAGACACGCAACTGGCAGATGCTAGACTTATTAATTTTTCTGAAAAACTACTAACTGGAAATATTGGTAGCGCTTCTGCAAAAATTTTAATCTCTAGTGTGGTTAAGGAAGAGGAAATTAGCTTAGTAGAAGTATTAAAGATTTTGGAAGAATCAAAAGAGCAAGTAGTTAATAATAAAATGCTTTTAGAAAAGTCTAATGAACTTTCCAAACTCTCATCTGAATTAAAAGATGCTAACGAGGAACTTGTTAGTAAAGACAAACAAAAAGATGAGTTTTTGGATACGGTAGCTCATGAATTAAAAACACCAATTACCGGAATTCGGGCAGCAACCGAGTTGCTTATGGATGAAGATGATGACATGCCCAAAGACATCAAGAATCAATTTTTGAAAAATATTCTTCAAGATTCTGATCGTTTAGGAAGACTCATTAATAATATTTTGGATTTTGAAAAACTTGAAACAGGGCGTTTAAATCTGGACTTTAAATATCAAGATATTGAAAAAACAATTGCTAAAGCTATTAGGAGTGTAGCTCAAATAGCAAGTAAAAAAGGGATTAAATTGGTAAATAAAAATCCGCATACTTTTAAATTAAATTATGATGAGGATAGAATACTGCAAGTGCTTACTAATTTGCTGTCAAACGCCATTAAGTTTTGTGAGCCTAAAAACGGAAAAATAGTAGTTGATTATAAACTCGGTAATCAAAATATTGAAGTGTCTGTAACGGACAATGGTAAAGGGATTCCAGAGGAAGACTATGATTATATTTTTGATAAATTTTATCAATCAAAGCATCAAAATACTATAAAACCAGAAGGTAGTGGGCTAGGTCTTGCTATCACTAAACAAATAGTAGAAAAGCATCATGGAAAAATTTGGGCAAAAAAGGACGTAAAAAATGGTGCAACGCTTGTTTTTACGCTACCTTTTAAGTAAATTGTAGTCCCAATAACTATGAAGAAGAAAATTTTAATTGTTGACGACGAACCAAATATTGTTATGTCGTTGGAATATGCCTTTAAGAAACAAGATTTTGAAGTGTATATTGCAAGAGATGGAAGTGAAGCATCAGAGATATTAAAACACCAAACACCAAATGTGGTTTTGTTAGATATTATGATGCCTAATGTAGATGGTTATCAGACATTAAAACACATAAAAAAAACAGAAAGTTTAAAGGATATAAAAGTGGTCTTTTTAACTGCTAAAAATAAAGCTTCAGATGTTGAAAAGGGTTTAAAACTTGGAGCGGATAAATATTTAACCAAACCTTTTTCAGTAAAAAAAATAGTTTCAGAGATATTGGAACTATTGACTTAGAAATTGTCTTTTAAGTCTTTTTAAATATTGGTTTTGTGTGCAAACAAACAGTGTTTAATTAAAATTTAAAGACATGAAATTTCGTATTACTCCATTGGCGTCAGATATTATAATTAGTATCTATGCTATCGCTACGCTTTACTTAAGGTTTAAGTTTGAAAACGATGCTATCGTGAGTCCCATGAATTCAGTTGTTATGGGCGTTTGCTTTGTGCTTATTATTTGGGTGTTTATTAAGCTTAAAGTGCTTAATCCAAATTGGTTTGGTTTGTTGAATTCTAATAAATTCAAATCATGAAATATCAAGAATTCTACAATAAAAGCATTAGTAATCCAGAAGCATTCTGGAAAGAACAATCCGAGCAAATATCTTGGTATAGCAAGCCTGAAAATATTCTTTCAAAGAATGATAAAGGACATAATCAGTGGTTTGAAGATGGAAAACTTAACCTGAGTTATTTATGTATTGATAAACATATAGAAGATGGTTATGGAAGACAAAACGCTATTATTTATGATTCACCTGTAACCAATTCTAAAGAAATAATAACTTATAATCGCTTGCATAAAGAAGTTTCTAAACTTGCAGGTGCACTTAAAGAAATTGGTTTAAAAAAAGGGGATACGGCAATTGTTTATATGCCTATGATTCCACAAGCAGTATATGCTATGTTAGCCTGTGCTAGAATTGGTGTCATTCATTCTGTTGTTTTTGGTGGTTTCGCACCAAATGAACTTGCTATTAGGATAGACGATTGTAAACCAAAAGTTATTTTAACCGCGTCTAGCGGCATTGAGATTGATAGAATTATACCTTATAAACCTTATGTGGATGAGGCTATAAAATTAGCAGAGCACAAACCAAATAGTGTGATTATTTATCAGAGACATTTAGGTGCAGATACACCTGGAAAGCCTTATGATATTGATTATTTATCAGCATTAAATACTGCTACTCCAGCTGAACCAGTAGAGGTGGAGTCAACACATCCGCTGTATATTTTATATACATCTGGAACAACAGGAAAACCCAAAGGAATAATAAGAGATTCTGGAGGATATGCCACTGCTTTAAAATTTTCCATGAATTATGTTTATGGAGTGCATAGCGGTGATGTTTTTTGGGCAGCAAGTGATGTAGGTTGGGTAGTTGGACACAGTTACATAGTTTATGGACCATTATTAAATAGAAATACCACAGTACTTTTTGAGGGAAAACCAATTAGAACTCCGGATGCTTCTACCTTTTGGCGTATAATTGAAGAGTATAAAGTAAAAGTTATGTTTACGGCTCCTACAGCAATAAGAGCGATTAAAAAGGAAGACCCTAATGGGGAATTTCTTAAGCAGTATGATTTATCTAACTTAAAATATCAATTCCTTGCTGGAGAGCGTTGTGATGCCGCAACATTAAAATGGACTGAAGACAAGCTTAAAGTGCCAGTTATAGACCATTGGTGGCAGACAGAAAGTGGTTGGCCAATGTTGGCTAATATGGCTGGTGTTGAATTAGCTACTGTTAAACCGGGATCTGCAACGTTCCCTGTTTGTGGCTATGATATACAAATTATGAGTGAGGAAGGTGAGATTGTTCCAAATGGAAAGGAAGGTTATGTTGTTGTAAAATTACCACTACCTCCAGGTAATTTGAAAAATATTTGGGGAAATCCAGAACGTTTTGTAGCAGGATATTTAAGTCGTTTTCCAGGATACTATTTTTCTGGTGATGGTGGTTATAAAGATGAAGACGGTTATGTCTTTATTACAGGACGTGTTGATGATGTTATTAATGTGGCTGGACATAGACTGTCAACAGCAGAAATGGAAGAGGTTGTTGCTTCTCATCCTTCTGTAGCAGAATGTGCCGTAATTGGTATTAATGATGATTTAAAAGGGCAGATACCTTTGGCTTTGGTCGTTACCAAAACAGACAATAAATTAGCAGAATCTGTTATTCAAACGGAGGTCATTAAAGATGTTAGAAAGTCTATTGGACCTGTCGCTTCTTTAAAACAGGTGGTTTTAGTAGATAGATTACCAAAAACACGTTCTGGTAAAATTCTTCGTAAATTGTTGCGAAGTATTGCCGACAACGATCAATATAAGATACCATCAACTATTGACGATCCTCTAATTATTAAAGAAATAGAAAATAAGTTTATATCTCATAAAGTAGGAAACACTAAAAAATAAATTAACTAATCATGAGTAATTATCACATAAAACATTTAGAAGAATATTATCAAGTCTATAGAAAGTCTGTTAGAAATCCAGAAGGGTTTTGGGAAGAAATTGCTGAAGAACATTTCCTTTGGAGAAAAAAATGGGACAAAGTTTTAAGTTGGGATTTTACCAAACCTGAAGTGAAATGGTTTGAAGGTGCCCAATTGAATATTACTGAAAATTGTATAGATAGACATTTAGCAACACGAGGTGAAAAAACTGCCATTTTGTTTGAACCTAATGATCCAAAAGATCCGGCTGAACATATTACATATAACGAGCTGAATGAAAGGGTTAATAAATTTGCCAATGTTTTAAAAGATCAAGGCGTTAAAAAAGGAGATAGGGTTTGTATCTATTTACCAATGATTCCTGAATTAGCAGTTTCTGTTTTAGCTTGTGCGCGAATAGGAGCCATCCATTCTGTTGTTTTTGCAGGGTTTTCATCAACAGCCTTGTCAACAAGAATTAATGACAGTGATTGCAAAATGGTTATCACTAGTGACGGATCTTTTAGAGGGGCGAAAACAATTGATTTAAAAGGAATTGTAGATGATGCGTTGGAAGAATGTTCTTGTGTAGACACCGTTTTAGTAGCAAAACGTATTCAATCGGAAATTAACATGAAAGAAGGACGTGACCAATGGTTACAACCTCTTTTAGACAATGCTTCAGATAAATGTAAGGCAGAAATTATGAATGCAGAAGATCCATTGTTTATTTTATATACATCTGGATCTACAGGAAGGCCAAAAGGAATGGTACATACCACTGCAGGATATATGGTTTATACTGCTTATACTTTTAAGAATGTATTTCAATACAGAGAAGACGATGTTTATTGGTGTACTGCCGATATAGGCTGGATTACAGGACATAGTTATATCGTGTATGGCCCTTTAATTAATGGAGCTACAACAGTTATGTTTGAAGGCGTACCTAGTTATCCTGATTTTGGGCGTTTTTGGGAAATTATTCAAAAACACAAGGTGAATCAATTCTATACAGCACCAACTGCCATTCGTGCCTTGGCAAAACAAGGCACTGAATTATTAGAATCTTACGATTTATCATCATTAAAAACATTAGGATCTGTAGGAGAACCAATAAATGAAGAAGCGTGGCACTGGTATAATGATAATATAGGAAAAAAGAACAGTCCTATTGTAGATACGTGGTGGCAAACTGAAACAGGAGGTATAATGATTACTCCAATTCCTTATGTTACCCCTACTAAACCTACCTATGCAACCTTGCCGTTTATTGGTATTCAGCCTACATTAATGGATGAAAACGGCAATGAACTAAAAGGGAATCAGGTTGAAGGAAGATTGTGTATTAAGTTTCCATGGCCTAGTATAGCGAGAACCATTTGGGGTAACCATCAGCGTTATAAGGATACTTATTTTTCAGCTTATGAAAATAAATATTTTACAGGCGATGGTGCCTTAAGAGATGAAGTTGGATATTATAGAATTACAGGACGTGTAGATGATGTTATTATTGTTTCTGGTCATAACCTAGGAACAGCGCCTATAGAAGATGCTATTAATGAACACCAAGCAGTGGCTGAATCTGCCATTGTCGGATTCCCACATGATGTGAAAGGAAGTGCTCTATATGGATATGTTACCTTAAAAGATACCGGTGAATCTAGAGATCATAACAATTTAAGAAAAGAGATAAATCAAATTATTACAGAACATATTGGGCCAATTGCTAAATTGGATAAAATTCAATTTACAAGCGGATTGCCTAAAACTCGTTCTGGAAAAATAATGAGACGTATTTTGCGTAAAATTGCTCATAAAGACACTTCTAATTTAGGAGATACAAGTACTTTGCTTAATCCAGAAGTGGTGCAAGATATTATGGATAACTCACTTTAGTTAAATGATTTTATAAAAGTAAAAAAGCGTCTGTAAAAAGGCGCTTTTTTTATAATAGCCCGATCCTTTTATCTGATCTTAATAAATCTTTAAGGGTTAAAGATTTGTTTTTACTTAAAACCCCAATAAGTTTTACAAATAATAGAGCAGTAATATATGCATCTCCCGAGGCAGTATGTCTATCATGTTGTGGGATATTAAAGCGATTGGATAAATGGTCTAGACTAAAATGAGATTTGGTCGTATCCAGTTTCGTTTTGTTAAATAGATGTCCAGTATCTAGTACTTTGTTTTTAAGTTTTGGTAATTCTAAGCGTTTTAGTACTTGGTTAATCATAGCGATATCAAAAGCAGCATGATGCGCCACTAAAACAGTATTTTTTACATGTGCTAGAAACTGAATAATGGCTTCTTTTTCACTAATTTTTGTATGAGTTCCTTTTTTCATTAAGCCGTGAATTTTCACTGTATCGGAATTAAATAGATCCTGTTTAACATAGCATTCAAAGCTATCCGAAACTTTTATGATATGTCCTTGAACGGCAATGGTTCCGATAGAAAGTACACGATCGTTTTTAATATCTAATCCAGTGGTTTCCGTATCAAAAATTATAAAACGAAGATTATTCAAATTTTGATCTTGTGAGGATTCAAATTGATTAAGGTACTGCAACCAGAAATCAGGATATGTCTTTTTTTTAAACCACTTCATATTACATGAATTGAGAAAGCTTAAATCTTGTTTGTATTAATTCTTGTACTTCTTTGACGGTTTTGAAACAATTTTTTAATTCTAACCTATTGGCTTTGCTTAAACTTTGTAAATCGATGAATCTTCCAGAGTTATTGTTAAATAAACCTTGTTCTGTTCTAAATCGAAGTAGCTTTTTAAAGGAATCACGGCAGGCTAAATAAACATCCTTGTTTTGTGGTTCTAATTCTGCAAGTTTTTCATAACGTAGTATCGTGTTATTCTGAGCTTTAATGTTTTTGGAAAGCACTAATAAACGAGCGGCATCAACTAAGGGCATCATCGCACGTGCTTTAATATCAAATTGGTCTTTGTGCTCCCCATTATGCTCAACTAAAAATTGTCTGAAGAAGCTTAAAGGAGGTGGATTTTTTAAGGCATTTAATCCTAAAAAATTTAAGAAGATATCGTAAGAATCGATAGATTCAAAAATTCCTTTTGCCATCAAACTAACTAAATCCTTATCGCCATAAACATATTCAAAATCAAAGAAAATGGTGCATAGCATCAGGTTATCTTGATCTGGTTTAGTAATCCATTCTTTAAATTGTGCTTCCCATTGGGAAACAGATAAACACCATTTTGAATTACTCGCCATCATATCTGCTGGACAAAATTCAAACCCTACAATATTTAAATCATGGGTGATTTTCGCTGAGAGCTCTAAAAAATAGGTTTGCGTTTTGGCATATTCACTGTCAGGAATATTATTAAATACCAGAGCATTATCTTGATCGGTAAGTAGTAATTGTTCTTCGCGTCCTTGACTTCCAATAGCCAGCCAACTAAAAGAAGTTGGAGGAGGAGCGGGCATTTTGGCTATAGCTAAATCAATGATTCGCTGTGTTATGCTTTCATTAATCGCAGATATTATTTTGGTAGCAAACGTAATAGGGATTTGCTGTTTTATATATCGTTTTAAAACTTCATGTGCCCGTTGACGAATCTGTTGCAATTGTTTAGGAGTTGTAGCTCGTTTAACTTCTTTTACTAAAACCGAAGCATTGTTTTCGCGAATGACCACGATGTCGTGTTCGGATAAAAGACCCTTTAATTCTGAGTTTGGTGTGCCATCTTTTGTAATGCACAAATGTGTAATTCTATGCTTTATCATGGCAATTTGTGCTTCGGCTACGGTTATATTCTCATGAAAAGTAATAACAGGGGAAGACATGATTTTTGTTACAGAATCATCAATAGAAACAAGTCCTGTGGCAATTTTAATTCGTAAATCTTTATCTGTAATTATACCTAGCGGTTTATTGTTTTCGGTTATAATAATTGAGCCTACACGTTTATTGGTCATTTTAAGTGCAGCTTCTCTAATGGTTGTTTTTGGTGAACAACTTACAGGGTTTTTGGAATAGGAAGCAGATTGCTCTTCAAAGAAATCTTGAATATTTTCTGTTTGATTTTCAAGTTGTAATGGGTTAGATTCAATATATCTGATATTTGCCGCAAAACTGGACATCAAAAAAGTGCTTGCTTCGGGATTGGTAGTAATATAATCTTCAAGTAATTCTGCAGATACACTGTAAACAATACTTTCTTCAATGGCTTTTGCACTAAGTTTATAATTTCCTTTTCGCATGAGGGCGCGCAAACCAAAAATATCACCTTCGTCGCATTCATCTACTAATGTGTTTGTGTCTTCTCGAAATAATCCTATAGCGCCATCTTTTACAACGTAAAATTGATTTTCTACAGGTTTTTTAGCTACAAATAAATGGGTGTCTTTTTCTAAATAATGTACATCAACAGATTTACATATAGCAAGTAATTGTGTTCTAGATAACATGCTAAAAGGCGGGAATGCTTTTAGAAAATCGAAGATGCGTTCTGCAATAGTATTCATAGTAGCAATTTAATAAAAAAGTGCTTGAATAATTATGAGTTATGTCATTTTAAAGGAAGAATTTTATATTTAAGCGTCTTGAGTAAGAAGAAAAAACTCAATCCTTTTTGTTTTAAAAAATATTGCATTATTTTTATATTACATTTAAATTAAAAAGATTTGTAAAATAGTATTTTTTTTAAAAAAGTTAAATTAAGGATAGAAATAGTGTTAACTTTAGATAATATTTATTGAAAATCACAAAATATAATTTATGGAAACAGTTAAAGCGTATGCTGCTCAAGAAACTGGAGGAGTATTACAAGAATTTCAATATGAATTACCAGAAATTGGTAATGAAGAAGTCGATATAAAAGTACATTATTGTGGTTTATGTCATTCTGATTTGAGCATGATAAATAATGAATGGGGAATGACCCAATATCCGCTAGTTCCAGGTCATGAAATAGTAGGAGAAGTGGTCAATTTAGGAAATGAAGTAAAGGGATTAAAAATAGGGGATAAAGTTGGTTTAGGCTGGAATTCAGCTTCGTGTTTGCATTGTAACCAGTGTATGGACGGCAAGCAACACTTATGTGGAAGTGTTGAAAGTACTATTGTTGGAAGGCATGGTGGATTTGCAGATAAAGTTAGAGGCCACTGGTCGTGGGTAACTCCGCTACCTAAAGGTTTAGACATGGCTAAGGCAGGACCCCTTTTTTGCGGTGGTATTACGGTTTTTAATCCTATAGTTTTATCCGGTGTGCAACCAACTGACAAAGTTGGTGTTATAGGGGTTGGTGGCCTAGGGCATATGGCTATAAAGTTTTTAAAAGCTTGGGGTTGCGAGGTTACAGCATTTAGTTCTAACCCAAATAAAAAAGATGCCATTTTAAAAATGGGAGCACATCATGTTGTAGACTCTACAAAACCAGAAGCTTTAGAAAGTATTGCCGGCTCCTTAAATTTTATTTTAAATACCACCAATGTTAGCTTAGATTGGAATTCCTTTTTAACTACATTAGCTCCACAAGGCAAATTGCATACGGTAGGGGCGGTTTTAGAGCCTATGGAAATTCCTGCATTTAGCCTGATTATGGGAGAAAAATCAGTGGGCGGAAGCCCGTTAGGAAGCATAGCACTCACTAGAAAAATGCTAGAGTTCTGCGTAAGACATGATATTTATCCAACCGTTGAAGAATTTAAAATGGAAGATGTCAATAAAGCATTAAAACATCTTGAAGCAGGTAAGGCTCGTTTTAGAGTAGTCCTTAAGGCATAATAAATTAAATAAACACTAAACAAATAATCATGGCAAAATCAAAAGATGCAAAGAAAAATGTAAAAAAGGAGGCGGTTTTAACACCTAAAGAAAAGAAAGCTGCAAAACTTGCTAAAAAAGCAAAGCGGACTTAGTGTGTCATAAAATAGTTTCATAAATTTTAAAGCCACTCTATATGAGTGGTTTTTTAATTTTATGGTTTAGCTATTAATCCTTTTAAGAATGAGTATTTTTACAGATTATATTATATAAAATATATATGCAACATCTAAAAGAATCACCTAAAAGTAAAGATAAATCAAAACCAAAAGTAACCATGGCTCAGGCCTTTAAAACTATTATTTGGCCAAGGCGTAAAATGGTTTTTGTTGGGTTGATATTGATTGTAATTCGGAGTTTGTCAGGATTAATTTTACCATGGCAGAGTAAAGTGTTATTGGATGAGGTGGTACCAAGTAAAGCCCCAAGTTTGTTATATAATTTAATAATTATTGTGTTATTAGCTATTTTGGTACAAGCAGTCACATCGTTTTTACTAACACGTATATTAAGCGTGCAAGCTCAATATTTAATAAGTGAACTTCGGGCGAAGGTTCAAAAAAAAGTATTGTCTTTGCCTATTCATTTTTTCGATAACACAAAATCTGGAGCTTTAGTATCACGAATAATGACAGATGTGGAAGGCGTTCGAAACCTTATTGGTACTGGATTGGTGCAATTAGTTGGTGGAACTTTTACAGCAGTCATTTCATTAATTATATTAATAAAACTCAATCCGTGGATGACGCTTTTTGTTTTTGTTCCATTATCCATTTTTGGGTATATAGCGTTAAGAGCCTTTAAATATATCCGTCCAATTTTTAGAACCAGAGGAAAAATAAATTCTGAAGTTACAGGCAGACTTACGGAAACTTTATCAGGAGTTAGAGTAATAAAAGCTTTTAATGCAGAAGAGCAGGAGCACAAAATTTTCGAAAAAGGGGTAGATAGACTTTATCAGAATGTAAAAAAGAGTTTAACAGCAACAGCTATAATGACAAGTTCATCCACTTTTTTAATAGGCGTTGCAACTACAGGAATTATGGGCATTGGCGGATATTATATGATGCAGAGCGAAATGACAACTGGTGATTTTCTATTCTTCACTTTAATACTTGGTTTTATGATTGCGCCCATTGTACAAATGAGTAATATAGGCAGTCAATTAACCGAAGCTTTGGCGGGTTTAGATAGAACTGAAGAGCTTATGAATATGACTGCTGAAGAAGATGACCAAGAACGAAGCGTTCAATTAGAAACTATAAAAGGCGATATTGAATTTGATGATGTATCGTTTTCGTACGAAGAAGGGAAGGAAGTACTTTATAATATTAACTTTAAAGCACCAGCGGGTTCTGTAACAGCTTTAGTTGGGAGTTCTGGTTCTGGTAAATCCACTATTGCAGGATTATCAGCTACGTTTTTAAATCCAAAGTCTGGAAAGATAACTATAGACAATCAAGATTTATCAAAAGTGAAATTAAGTAGTTACCGCCAATATTTAGGTGTAGTCTTGCAAGATGAATTTTTATTTGAAGGCACCATTAGAGAAAACATCATGTTTCCTAGACCAAATGCTACGGAAGATGAATTACAAAACGCCGTTAAAGCTGCTTATGTAAATGAATTTACTGATAGATTTGAAGATGGTTTAGAGACGTTGATAGGAGAAAGAGGTGTAAAGCTGTCTGGAGGGCAACGTCAACGATTAGCTATTGCACGTGCTATTTTAGCAAACCCTAAAATTATTATTTTAGATGAAGCTACCTCAAATTTAGATACCGAGAGTGAGGCACTTATTCAGAAAAGTTTAAATGAATTAGTAAAAGATAGAACCACCATTGTTATTGCGCACAGATTAAGTACTATTAGAAAGGCAAATCAGATTTTAGTTATAGAAGCTGGTTGTATTGTAGAGCGCGGTACGCATGATGAATTAATCGCTTCGGGAGGTAGATATTTTGATTTATATACCTATCAAGCAAAAATTTAATGATTATGAAACATCCATAACTAAAACTTGAAACCCAAGTAAAATGATTAAATGGATGTTACATAGCCTGCTCCGACAATTTCGGAGTGACCATTGAAAAAGAATAAATATAAACACATGAAAATTTCAGATTTAAGCGCATCAGAGTACAATCCATATTATAAAACTTATATAGACAAAGTATCATCTAGTGGTACTTTAGAAGGAAACTTAATAAGAGGAGGGGAGCAGATTGTGGAATTTTTTAGAGGAATTCCAATTGATTCTTTAGAATTTAGATATGCTGAAGGTAAATGGACAATAAAAGAAGTATTTCGACATATTATTGATACCGAACGTGTTTTTGCTCACAGATGTTTTAGAATTGCTAGACACGACAGTACTCCTTTAGCAGGCTTTGAGCAAGATGATTATATTATTCCAAGCAAGGCAAATTTAAAGCCTATTAATGATTTATTAGAAGAATATCAAGCAGTTCGTAAAAATACGACCATGCTTATAAAAAGTTTAAGCAACGAAGATTTAGAATTTATAGGATCAGCCAATGGTGGCAATTTATCTGCCAGAGCAGCGATATTTATAATATTAGGGCATGAAATTCATCATGTAAATGTTGTAAGAGAGAGGTATTTGTGAAAATGAGTTTTTAGTTCGTTTAACTGCAAAGATAAAGTTCCGTTTCAATGAACTTTATCGGTTGTTAAACGACTTAGTTAGCTGATTTTCTGACAAACTCAAGAGCTATCGGTATAAAACAACTAAACAATTGCCAACTTTGTTTTCCTTTTCATGAGTATAAAAACTAGCAATGACATCACCCCAAAAAACGAAAAACCAATAAATAATGGCAAAACAGAGGTTTTAACAAAACCACCTATATAATTAGCAATAGGCACCGCCATTACAGTAGAAATGAAACCGTTTATAGCTGCTCCAATACCTGCGATATGCCCGAGTGGTTGCATGGCTAAAGCGCGCAAATTTCCAAAAAGAAAACCTACAGCAAAAAATTGTAAAGCAAAAAAACTAATCAATATAGTTATGCTAGGATTTTGTCCAGACCAAAAAAGAACTACATATAAAATAGAAATAATAGCGTAAGCAATACACGAAGTAAATGCAATTTTATACATCCCAAATTTCATTACCAATTGGCTATTTAAAAAGGTAGCTAAACCTATAGAAATTGCTAAACTTGCAAATATATAAGGGAACATATCTGCTAGATTGTATTGCTCCTGGAATATTTGTTGCGAGGTACTTAAATATACCATAAACGAGCCTGTAATAAATCCCGATACAAATGTAAAGGCCACTGCTTCTTTGTGTTTGAAAAATTCTTTGGTGCCATCAATAAAAAGATGCGAAGTGAATTTTATCCGTTTTTCTTTAATGAGTGTTTCGGGTTGGCGAAGCCAAAACCAAATCATAATTAAAAGACCAAAACCAAGATTAAAATAAAAGATAGATTCCCAATTAAAATAATAGAGTAAAAACTGACCTAATGAAGGAGCAACTACGGGAACTAAAATAAAGAACATCACAACTATAGATATTATTTTAGCCATATAATCGCCACTAAATTCATCGCGAATCATTGATAAGGTTAAACTTCTGGGTGATGATATACCTACACCCTGCAAAATTCTTCCAAAAATCATCATCTCAAAACTCTTGGTTGTTACGCAAATAATACTGGCAATAATGAAGACTATAAAACCTATAAATACAATAGGTTTTCTACCAAAGCTATCAGATAGAGGACCAAAAATAAGTTGTCCTGATCCTAAGCCTAAAAATATCATGGTGATTAATAACTGATTATCATCAGGGTTGGTAACACCTAAAGAATTTCCAATTTCGGGTAAAGCAGGAAGTAGCGCATCAATTGACAGTGCCACAATAGACATTAAAGATGCCATTAGGGCAACAAATTCAAACTTAAACTCTTGGGGTTTTTCCATAGCGCAAAAATAGACGAATTAAATTCTATAATAACTCAATAATCATCTATTAATACAATATTATTATTGTTAAATTTGATATCACTAAAATGATAATTATGTTTATAGAATCTCTAATAAAAATATTTAAAAAGAACCTTAATAAACTTAAGGTTGAAATAGAATTGTATGATAATGAATCACATTTATGGCTTACTGAAGGAGAAGTAACAAACGCCACTGGAAATTTAACACTTCATATTGTTGGAAATCTAAATCACTATATTGGAGCTACATTAGGAAACACCGGTTATATTAGAAAAAGAGATTTAGAATTCGCCCTTAAAAGTGTTTCTAGAATAGAGTTATTAAAACAAATTGATGACACTAAAGCAGTTGTTGAAAACACTTTAAGACAACTTAGTGAAGAAACTATTCAAAAAGAATACCCATTATTAGTATTTAAAGAAAGTATGACTACTGGTTTTTTCTTGATACATTTAACTACGCATTTGGCATATCATTTAGGTCAAATTAATTACCACAGAAGATTATTAGATTAATAGCATGATTAAAGAAAAAGCACAACCATTATTAAACTATATAGATAAGCATATTTCTTTAAGCCAAAAGGAGGAAGAATTTCTTCTTTCTAAAATTAAGTATAGAAAATATTTAAAAGGACAGTTTATTGTTCAACAAGGCGATGTTTGCAACTACGAATGTTTTGTGGTTTCTGGTTGTACTAAAACATTTTATATGGATGAAGATGGGCAGGAGCACATAGTCATGTTTTCTATTGAAGATTGGTGGACTTCAGATATAGGAAGTTTTATAACTCAAACGCCAGCAGATTTTAATGTGCAGTGTTTAGAAAAGACTGAACTCATTATGTTTTCATTTGATATTATAGAAGAATTATATACAGAAATCCCTAAGTTAGAACGGTGTTTTAGGCAAATTATAGAGAAAGCCTTTGTGTCATCTCAAAAAAGACTTATTCGAAATTTCAGCCTTTCAGCAAAAGATAGATACCTCTATTTTAAAAACCAATATCCTAAAATTGAACAGCGTATTCCTCAGTATATGGTTGCTTCTTACCTTGGTATTACTAAAGAATTCCTTAGTAAAATTAAAAGTCAATTAATCCAAGAACAATAAATGTTAAACTAGATTAACAGTATTTCATAAACTACTTTATTTCCAGTGAAAACATAGTTTTGGATATTTGTATCATAATAATTAAAAATAAAAATTATGAATACATTAATTGAAAAAATTAGTACAATAAATGATATGATTCTACAAGGAAAGGCTTTAGAGGCTTTTGATGAATTTTATCATGATGATGTTGTTATGCAAGAAAACGATAGCCCAGAATTTGTTGGGAAAGCACTAAACAGACAACGAGAAGAAGAATTTTTTGAATCCATAACAGAGTTTAGAGGCGCAAAACCCTTGAAAGTCACTGTGGGAGAAAGCACAACTATGGTAGAATGGCATTTTGATTATACCCATAAAGACTGGGGTGTTAAAAATTACACTCAAGTAGCGGTACAAGATTGGAAAGATGGAAAAATAATTAAAGAGAAATTTTATTACGGATCATAATTAGAATATTAAATTAATAAAAAGAATAAAAATGAAAAGCACAATTAAAAATATAGCAATTATAGCCTTAGTAGCGCTATTTACAG
Organism: uncultured Algibacter sp.; assembly: GCF_963976535.1. Lineage (NCBI taxonomy): Bacteria > Pseudomonadati > Bacteroidota > Flavobacteriia > Flavobacteriales > Flavobacteriaceae > Algibacter > uncultured Algibacter sp. Next base: position 43,214 of record NZ_CAXBLF010000023.1, read on the forward strand.
CCTCTTTTACAACCATAGAAAAAGAGAAAAAAGATATTAAAACGGATAAAAGTAAAGTCGTTTGGAAAGGATACAAAGTTACTGGTTCTCATGAAGGTACCATAGGAATTCAATCTGGTGCTTTAGTTTTTGAAGATGACAAATTAACCGGCGGAGAGTTTGTAATTGACATGACAACAATAAATACAACCGATTTAGAAGGTGAGTATAAAGGAAAACTTGAAGGTCATTTAAAATCTGATGATTTTTTTGGTATTGTAAATCATCCACAAGCAACATTAGTTTTCACAAAAGTAATAGCATCTGGAAAAAACGCTTACAATGTTACTGGAGATTTAACTATTAAAGGAAAAACGAATCCTATAAGCTTTGTAATTTCTATATATGGAAATAAGGCTACGGCTTCATTAAAAGTTGACAGAACAAAATATGATGTAAAATACGGTTCTTCAAGCTTTTTTGATGGATTAAAAGACAAAGCGATTTACGACGAATTCGATTTAGTTACAGATTTAGAATTCTAGTAGATGAAAAATCAATTAAAAAACGTTCAGAAATGAGCGTTTTTTTTTTTTTGATTTTAAAGGTTTCTTTTTAGGGTATTGAAAAGCTTATCTTTGAAATCAATAAAGATAAACGCTATTTATGTCATTTAAAAAGTTGATTGAACCACTTAAAGATATTCTTGAAAATAAAGGTTTTGATGAGCCATTAGTTTTCCAAAAATCAATTTTATCAAAAATAAAAGGAGGCGCAAGTTTGTTTTGTATAGCACCTAAAGGCGCTGGTAAAACTACTAGCATAATTCTTAGCGTAGTTCAAAAACTAAAAGGAGAAGCTTTTGAAGATGCTCCTAGAGCTTTGATTTTAGTAAAAGATAAGCAAGCTGCTTTAGATTTAGAATTAGAATTTAATATTTTTCTAAGAGGTATGGATTTACGAGTGTATTGTGCTTATGATGAAAAAAACATAGATACGCAACGTGAAGAAATTTACGTAGGTGTAGATGTTGTTATTGCAACCCCAAAGCGCTTAAACAAAATCTTTTTTCTTAACGGAATAAATTTGAATAAGTTGCAAATGTTTATTATTGAAGATGCTGAATTTTTGTTTAGAAATAACAATCTTGCTGAAATAACCCGAACGCCTGAAAGCATAGGGAAGTGCCAATATTTAGTGTTTTCAACAACGTTTGACAGCCGTTTTGAGCGTTGGCGTGAATCTTTTATGTATAATGCTCAAGTTGTTAAATCTAAATAATATTTAATGAAGCAAAAATTTACGATTCCTTTTTTTTTGACCATAGTTATTATTGCTAATTCTTTTGTTGGAAATGCTCAGATTAAAAAAGAAAATTTAAAGTTAGGTTTTACTTACGGTACCGGTTCTCAAAATAAATTCCCATTTAACGATAAAGATTATACCCACGATGTAACCTTCTACAAAACTCAAATAAATTATAGAGTTAAAGACACACAAAAATGGGCATTCGAAGTTAATTTAGAGCCTAGTTATAACGTTGTTGAACATCAACTTTTAAATAGATATTACATAAAGCCTAGTGATGCAGATAATTATCAAGAGTTAACAGAATTATACATGCAAAAGCGTACTATAAAAGAATACGTTTTAAACTTTGGTTTCATTGTAAGATATAAGGTGTATAATACCATTAGTACTTATGCTATTGGTAGTGTGGGCCCCATGTTTTCGGATAAAGCTACAGAACGATTGGCTAAAGGTTTTGCATTTTCAGATATTTTTGGTTTAGGATTATCTTATGAGATAAATAAACTACAATTTGATTTTAGATATTCTGTAAGGCACACTTCTAATCTCGAATTAAAACAACCAAACGGTGGGCATAATACAACTAATACAGAATTTTCTGTGTTATTTAAACTTTGATTTTTTAAATTTAAAGGCCTATTCTAGATTTAAATTGTAATCTTTTACGTATTCCATTTTAATTTGTATATTTTTACTCTGTTATTGCTGAGTGCATGACAGAAATTGATAATATATCGGATGTCAATCTGAGCGCAGTCGAAGACATTGGAAATATCGTATTCAAAAGCATTTCGACTGCGCTCAATGTGACACTTTTATATTTTTGTCATGTACTAAACTGTTATTGTTAAAATAATGTAGGAATCATATCAATGGTAAAACTCAACTCCTCTCTAAAAGTAATAAGTTTCTACTTGTGCTTTTTTGTTTTTGGATTAATTGCTTTTGCTCAAGGAGATAACGATTATTATCAACTTGTTGATTCTGCTGATGTGTATATAGATACTGATTCTGAAAAAGCATTATCCTTTCTTGCGGATATTCCTAAACCTATTGAAAAACATATCCCAGGAAGAGTTGCCGATTATTATTCCCTAAAAGCGCTTGTTTATGATGATTTTAATGAGTATACAAAGCAACACCAGTATACTATTTTGGCGCTTAAGTATGCTAAAAAAGAAAATAATTTTTATGTTGCGGGTGAAGCATCTGTTGCGATGTTTTCAAATTTATATTTCATCGAAAAAGATAGCTCAGCATTCAAATACTTAGATGAGGCGAGAGCATATTATGAAAAATGCGATTATGAATATGGCGCTATGGAGGTTTCGCAAGTTGAAGCTTATGCCAAGTTTCTTGATGGTGAATATAAAGCATGTAATACATTCTTATTAAGCGAACTTGAAACATATAAAAGTATAAATGAAGATGCTTACTACTACATGTTTGCACTATATATGCTTAGTTCAAATTACATCTATTTGGACGATTTGGAAAAGGCGCATAAGTATTTCAATGAATTTAAAAAATTAAAAGACAACTCTACCATTGTAAAATACAATTATTTCTCTTTTGAGGCAGGTATAAATTTATGTTTCGCTGACGTTTTTTTTAATAAAAAGGAAATAGATTCAACGCTTTCGTATTTAGAAAAGTCAACGAAATTGAGGGAGTATATGGCTGATGATGCTTTAAAAGATTATTATACTTTATTTGCTGATAGCTATAAATATTTAGGAGATATTGATAAATCAAAGACTTATATTGATTCATTAATATTTTTTCAAAATAAGATGTATGATAGAACTGTAAAGGCAAGTTTTGAGGTAAATGACTCATTACTTTTAGCGGAGTCTGAATTAATAGTACAAAAGGAAAAAAAAGATTTGAATAGTATTTTGGCTGGGTTTTTTGCTATTGTTTTACTATTTCTAAGTTTTGTTTACTATAGGAAGCAAAAAAATAAACTAGAAACACATAATCAAGAAACAAATAAGAATTTATCGTATTTAAAAACAAATAATGAACAACTCGCCGTAAAGGTTTTTGGTTTAGAAGAGTATATTCAAAACTTGAAGAAAGAGGTTAAACAAATATCAAGAACAGAAAATATTGACCATCAAAAAGAAAGAATAAAAGATTTATATAAAAATTTACATATTAATTCATCAACCCTGTTAGACAAAGGTGAAAACCATTTGGACTTAGTTAACGAGCTTAATATTGAGTTTTTTAAAAAAATTGAGGAAAAGCACCCACAACTAAATAAATCTGAAATTATTATTTGCCATTATTTGTTTATGAAATTTACAAATAAAGAAATAGCTGTATTCCTAAACACAACTATTAGATCTGTTGAAAGCAGGCGTTACAGGATATCTAAAAAAATGAATCTTACTAAAAAAGATATGACACTTCTTGAATATTTACAGAACACTTTTTCTGATACTTTGAAGAATAATAAATTAAATTAACATCTTTTTTAAGCATTTTATACATTTGAGTAATAAATGCGTAGTCTGTTTTTGCTTAAAATTCATCAAAGTTTATGATATTTGAATTATGCTATTATCAATGCATTAATCAGCAGAATAAAACGACTTGTTTTTGTATTTAAGCTTTAATTAAAATTATTATTTGATGTACTGGGTTGGTTGTATTTCAAATTGATTTTAGTTATTGAAACAAGTTAATTTGGTGATTAATTAAGAACTTATTAAAAGTTCTGCAAATTGAAGTAAAATCAGGAGTCTAATTTATTAGGCTCCTTTTTTTATAGCGGAATATTTCCGTGTTTTCTTTTTGGTACATCTGTTTTTTTGTCTTCAAGCATAGCAAAGGCCTTTAGTAATTTTCGTCTTGTGTTTTTTGGAAGAATAACTTCATCTATAAATCCACGTCTAGCGGCTCTATAAGGGTTAGCAAATTTTTTGGCATATTCAGCCTCTTTTTCAGCTAATTTTTCTTCAGGATTTTCAGCAGCAGCAATTTCATTTCTAAAAATAATTTCACTTGCTCCTTTTGCGCCCATAACCGCAATTTCAGCACCTGGCCATGCGTAATTTAAATCGGCACCAATGTGTTTGGAATTCATTACATCATAAGCTCCGCCGTATGCTTTTCTTGTAATAACGGTTACTCTAGGCACTGTGGCTTCACTAAGTGCGTATAATAGTTTAGCGCCATGTACAATGATACCATTCCATTCTTGATCGGTTCCTGGTAAAAACCCTGGGACATCAACTAAAACCAATAACGGAATATTGAAACAGTCGCAAAAACGTGTAAATCGAGCTGCTTTTTTAGAGCTATTTACGTCCAAAACTCCAGCTAAAAACATGGGTTGGTTGGCTATAATCCCGATACTTCTTCCGCCTAATCTTGCAAAACCTACAATAATATTTTCTGCATAATCTTTATGGATTTCATAAAACGAATCAGAATCAATAATCCCAGATATTACAGCATGCATGTCATAAGGTTTGTTTGGGTTATCTGGAACAATATCAGATAAAACGTCTCTTAATTCTTCTTCAGGTTTAAATGCAATATTTTCTGGTATTTCAGTGTTGTTTTGCGGTAGATAACTCAAAAGCTTTTTGACATCCTCTAAACATTCAATATCATTGGCAGACGTTTTATGTGCCACTCCAGATTTTGAAGCGTGTGTCAACGCACCACCTAAATCTTCACTACTTACTTCTTCATTAGTTACTGTTTTTACGACATTAGGTCCTGTCACAAACATGTAGCTCGTGTTTTCAACCATCAAAGTGAAATCGGTCATAGCAGGGGAGTACACAGCACCACCTGCACAAGGTCCCATAATAGCCGATATTTGAGGAATGACTCCCGATGCTTGTACGTTTCTATAAAATATATCAGCATATCCACCTAAAGATTTAACGCCTTCTTGAATTCTAGCACCGCCAGAGTCGTTTAAACCGATAATAGGAGCACCAACTTTGACTGCCATATCCATTATTTTACAAATTTTTTCAGCATGAGTTTCAGACAAAGCACCGCCAAAAACTGTAAAATCTTGTGCGTAAATATAAACCAACCTGCCATTTACAGTACCGTAACCTGTAATAACACCGTCGCCGAAATAAATTTCATTTTCCATTCCGAAATCGGTCGTTCTATGGGTAACTAACATTCCAATTTCTTCAAACGAACCTTCATCCATTAAATAATTAACACGCTCTCTTGCTGTTAATTTTTTCTTAGCGTGTTGTTTATCTATACGTTTTTGTCCGCCTCCTAAATGTGCTAAGGCAATGCGTTCGTTGAGCTTGTTTATTTTATTTTGCTTTGA
>NZ_CAXBLF010000024.1:0-47314 GCF_963976535.1 uncultured Algibacter sp.
CGAAAGTTGTCATTTGACTTACAAGCGAATGAAATTAAGTGGATTCCTGAGAAAACATGAGTTTGAAGTGAGGAGTTTGAAGTTTGAAGTTTGAAGTGCAAAGTTTACGAAAATTAAATTACTGTTGACTGAATACTGAAGACTGCGGACTTACCCGCGTTAGGGATTGCAGTGGAAAGCCCACAGCGAGTCCCGATAGGTATCGGGACGAGCGAGGACTTGTAACGAAAAGCCCGACCCTTGTGGTAACGCCCCACTTCTCGATACAATTCCGAATAAATATCGGAATCACTCGAAGTGACACGAAAAATTTATTTGCTATATTATTATTAACCCCGCAGGAATAATTTGCATGGGTTTAGAGTACAAAAAGATACGTTCTTATAATTAATGATAAAATGAGTTTAAAAAATCTTATGAAAATATTGAGATTAATTCATAAGCATTTTTTAAACGAAAGCGAAGCGGTTGATATTCTGAAGTGGTTTTATTTACTTTTTTAAAATAAAAACACTTCAGAATATGAAATAATTCATTTTTTTCTTGTGTGTTTAAACTAAAAAATTATTTTTGCAAAAAATTAAACACAAAGAAATGTATTGGACATTAGAATTAGCATCTTATTTAAGTGATGCGCCTTGGCCAGCAACAAAGGACGAATTGATAGATTATGCTATTAGAACGGGAGCACCTTTGGAGGTTGTTGAAAATTTACAATCTATTGAAGATGAGGGAGACTCTTATGACTCGATTGAAGAAATCTGGTCTGATTATCCTACCGACGAGGATTACCTCTGGAATGAAGATGAATATTAAAAAAGCATGCAGCATAGATAAAAAAGTCTCGATTTGAGGCTTTTTTTTTGCGCTTAACCATAAAAAAAGCGCAACAAAATGTATCTTTGAAGTCGGTAAAAACTCCGAAAGGAATTACCTTGAGGTATCAATTATAATTGTCATTCCCGTGAAAACGGGAACCTTTTGAAACCGCACTATTAGTAATTACGAAAACCTAGGGCAATCCTAGATAAAATATAAAATTACACTCATGAGTTTTTTAAATTCTGTACTAAAAATATTTGTTGGCGACAAGTCTAAACAAGACGTAAAAGCTTTATCTCCGTTTGTTGATAAAATTAAAACTTTTGAATCTGCTTTAGAAGCTTTATCTCATGATGAGTTAAGGGCAAAAACTGCTGAGTTTAAAGCTAAAATTGCTGATGCAAATGCAACTATAAACGAGCAAATTTCTAACCTAACACAAGAAGCTGAAACTACCGAAGATATTGATAGACGTGAAGATATCTACCAGGATATTGATAAACTTAAAGACGATGCTTACACCATTACTGAAGCTGTTTTAAATGATATTTTACCTGAAGCTTTTGCTGTGGTTAAAGAAACTGCTAAACGTTTTGTGCATAATACCTCTATTACGGTTAGTGCGAATGAGTTTGATAGAAGTTTATCTGGCGAGAAAGATTATGTGGTTTTAGATGATGACAAAGCGATTTGGGCAAATTCTTGGGATGCGGCTGGAAAACCTATTACTTGGGACATGGTACATTACGATGTTCAGTTAATTGGTGGTATTTCGATGCACCAAGGTAAAATTGCCGAAATGCAAACTGGGGAAGGAAAAACTTTGGTGGCTACCTTACCTATGTATTTAAATGCCTTAGCTGAAAAAGGGGTACATTTAGTAACGGTTAATGATTACTTAGCAAAACGTGATAGCGCGTGGATGGCGCCTATTTTTGAGTTTCATGGTATGAGTGTTGATTGTATTGATTACCATCAACCAAACTCGGCAGCTCGTAAAAAAGCATATAATGCTGATATTACTTATGGCACTAACAACGAATTTGGTTTTGATTACCTGCGTGATAATATGGCGCACTCGCCTGATGATTTAGTACAACGTCCGCACCACTTCGCAATTGTAGATGAAGTAGATTCTGTATTAGTGGATGATGCGCGTACACCATTAATTATTTCGGGTCCTATCCCAAAAGGTGACCGCCATGAGTTTACAGAATTAAAGCCTAAAGTAGATGATATTGTTTCGGTACAACGTAAATATTTAACGGGTGTTTTAGCAGAAGCTAAAAAATTAATTGCGGCTGGAGACACTAAAGAAGGTGGCTTACAGCTACTACGTGTTTATAGAGGTATTCCTAAAAACAAAGCGCTTATAAAGTTTTTATCTGAAGAAGGTGTTAAGCAATTGCTTCAAAAAACTGAAAATTTCTATATGCAAGATAACAACCGTGAAATGCCAAAGGTTGATGAGGAATTGTACTATGTTATTGAAGAAAAAAATAACCAAGTTGAGTTAACCGATAAAGGTGTTGAGTACATTTCTGGAAAAGATAATCCAGACTTTTTCATCTTACCTGAAATAGGTATTGAGGTTGCTAAGATAGAAGATCAAGGACTTGGTGTTGAAGAAGAAGCAACACTTAAAGAAGAATTATTTAAAGAATTTGGGTTGAAATCTGAGCGTATTCATACGTTAAGTCAGTTACTAAAAGCGTATGCTTTATTTGAAAAAGACACCCAATATGTGGTGATGGACAACAAGGTTATGATTGTTGATGAACAAACGGGTCGTATTATGGATGGCCGTCGTTATTCTGATGGATTACACCAAGCGATTGAGGCTAAAGAAAATGTAAAAATTGAAGATGCTACGCAAACATTTGCAACGGTAACGCTTCAAAATTACTTTAGAATGTATCGTAAACTGTCTGGTATGACGGGTACGGCGTTAACTGAAGCTGGCGAGTTCTGGGAAATCTACAAATTAGATGTTCTTGAAACGCCAACCAACCGCCCTATTGCTCGTGATGACAAAGAAGATTTAGTTTTTAAAACGAAACGTGAAAAATATAATGCGGTTATTGATGAAGTAACCAATCTATCAGAAGCTGGTCGTCCGGTTTTAATTGGAACCACTTCTGTTGAAATTAGTGAGTTATTAGGAAAAATGTTAAGCATTCGAAAAATACCTCATAACGTCTTAAATGCGAAACAACATAAACGTGAGGCAGATATTGTTGCCGAAGCTGGTAATGCAGGACAAGTTACCATAGCCACCAATATGGCTGGTCGTGGTACGGATATTAAATTATCAGACCCTGTTAAAGCTGCTGGTGGTTTAGCCATTGTAGGTACAGAGCGTCATGATTCGCGTCGTGTGGACAGACAGCTACGTGGTCGTGCTGGTCGTCAAGGAGACCCAGGAAGTTCGCAATTTTATGTGTCTCTTGAAGATAACTTAATGCGTTTATTTGGTAGTGAGCGTATCGCGAAAATGATGGATAAAATGGGATTAAAAGAAGGTGAAGTGATTCAGCATTCTATGATTTCAAAGTCTATTGAGCGCGCACAGAAAAAAGTTGAAGAAAACCAATTTGGTGTTCGTAAGCGATTGTTAGAATATGATGATGTTATGAACGCTCAACGTGAGGTGGTTTACAAACGTCGTTACAATGCTTTAAATGGGGAACGTTTACGTGTCGATTTAGCAAACATGATTTTTGATACTTCAGAAGGCATTTCAGAAACTAATAAAGGCGCTAACGATTATAAAAACTTTGAGTTTGAATTAATTCGTTATTTCTCTATGAGTTCGCCAATTACTGAAGAAGAATTTGGAAAACTAACAGCGATAGAAATTACCTCAAAAATATACAAAGCAGCTTTTACACATTATAAGGATAAAATGGCGAGAAACGCAGATATTGCTTTTCCTGTTATTAAAAATGTATATGAAACACAGCGCGATAAATTCAAACGTATTGTAGTACCGTTTACAGATGGCATTAAGAGTTTAAGTGTAGTTACCGATCTTGAAAAAGCTTATGAAACTAACGGTAAACAATTAATTACCGATTTTGAAAAGAACATCACGCTAGCTATTATTGATGATGCATGGAAAACTCATTTAAGAAAAATGGATGAGTTAAAACAATCCGTACAATTAGCGGTACACGAGCAAAAAGATCCTTTATTAATTTATAAGTTTGAGGCTTTTGAATTGTTTAAGGGCATGATTGACCAAGTAAATAAAGATGTAATTTCGTTCTTATTTAAAGGTGAATTACCTCAAGAAACACAAAATACCATTCAAGAAGCGAGACAAACGCGTAAAAAGGAAAATCTAAAAACTCAAAAGGACGAAATCCCTAATTTAGATGAGCGTTCTGCACAAAATAGAGCTGCAGGAAACACTCAACGTAACCAAGAAGTGGTAGAAACTATTGTGCGCGATAGACCAAAAATTGGACGTAATGACCGTGTTACGATAAAACACGTTATAAAAGGCGAAAACAAAACTTTAAAATACAAACAAGCTGAACCTTTAATTGCTAAGGGTGATTGGGTTTTGGTTGAGGAGTAACAAAAGAAACGTCATTACGAGGAGGTACGACGTGGTAATCTCATAAATTGAAGGTTAGAGCTTTTAACTAACAGATTGCCACACCACACAAAAAAGTGTGATTCGCAATGACATATAATAATAAAATCCCAATAGTTTCTATTGGGATATTATATTCACCCTTATTAAATAACAAGCTTAACTTTGTCAGAAAAATTTGCTTAAGTCGTTTGCCAGAAGCTCTATACGGGAATGAACGCTTAATGCATTGGTCACACTCCATTTTAATACTTCTGATACAATAACCAAAAAGACCCAAACATAGTAAGTTTGACCGCCTTTGCTAATAACAAGACCAGCTAATGAAATACTGCCAAATATATTCACTAATTCTATTCAATTTCTTTCTTTTTACTGCACAGGCACAACTAGTAAATATTGAAGCCAAGAGAATGCAGAAAGATTCAACACGCTTTATGCTTAAAAGTGACTTGCTTGCCAATTATAGTGATAACAACGATGAATATGTACTACGCATCCGGTCTAATATATCAACACAATTGAAATCTAAAAATTTAAAAGAAATCTATTTTTTGGTATTGAGCTATAATTTGGTTCGCACTCAAGGCAAAGATTTTCAAAACTCATGGTTTGTTCATGTGAGATACAATCATAAGCTATCAGACTTTTTTCGTTTGGAAGCGTTCGTACAAGACCAGAATAATACACAACTCACCATATCAAGAAGAAAACTCGTTGGTGCGGGAATCCGTATCAAATTGATGAACAAAAAAAACACCGAATCCTATTTTGGGAATTCATATATATACGAAATCGAGAAACTTAATAGCAGCGACCAGCAGATTTTTAATCACAGAAATAGCAGCTATCTTTCCTTGAATCAATCTTTCGAAAAGGTAAATCTATATCTCACAGGAACGGTTTATTTTCAGCCATTATATCGGGCCATTAAAAATCATAGGATATTGTCCCAATTCAAGGCAGAAATGCCTTTAACTGAAAACATAAGCCTTTCCGCCCTGTATAACTACGCATATACAAGGTTTTCGTCGAATCTAGAAGATGACCGTTCATCCAATATTAATTTAGGTATTACTTTGAATTTGTAGTTTATTCGTTTTCCTGTCTTGACGTGCCAATACTGAATACTTCTATTGAAGTATTCAGTAAGTTATATTCGCAAAGTCCCCGACTTTGCCCTACCCAAAGCAAAAATATGAGTAAACTAAATCACGCTAAAAAACGAGAAAACACTTTAGTAATTATAATGACATCAAAGTCAGGCGACTTTGCTCAGCGTTGGTATAAGCTTTACAAACTAAAAAAATTATCAATTTTCAACAATATATCCGGATTAGGACAATTCACTCTAAAAAACTCCAAATATTTTTCACTACAAACCCCAGGATAATCACCAAAATATTCTTGAATATCTTTTATAATCTGAAAATGTAAATGCGGTGGGTAATCACCATTAATGTTGGCATCACCTAAAGTCGCGATTTGATCACCTTGCTTAAATTCTTGTCCTACTTTTAGTTTCTCTATGGATGCTAAACTTAAATGTCCATAAAGTGTATAAAATTCAACCTCAGAAATATTGTGTTTTAAAATAATAGTTGGTCCGTAATCGCCATAATTAGTGTTGTTTTTAAAACTGTGAACTACGCCATCTAAGGGTGTATAAATAAGGGTTTCAGTATCACACCATAAATCAATACCTAAGTGGATGTTGCGTTCTTCTTCATCTTGACTATTAAAATGGTTACTTCGTTTATAAATATTTCTAACTTCTAAATAACCACCAAAAGCCACTAAAGCATCATGCTTTTTTATATGATTATTTACAAACACTTCTAATTTTGAAGATGAAGACACATCGACTCTATTGAGTATTTTGTTAGATTCGGATAAATCTATGGGACTATATTTTGATTTCGGAATGGATACATCTAATACGGTCAATCCTTTTTTACTAATATTTTTTAGAAAAGTTTTAAAATCACCTGACTTCATAGTTTCAAAAATAAGTAACTATTTTAATGTATGTTCAACAGGACGCTATTATTATAAAAACCTAATATGTCTGGTTGAGCGCAGTCGAAACCCGTTTGGATTCGAAAATTTTGAGACCTTTCGACTGCGCTCAAGGTGACATAAGTATTTCTATTTAGCTTTCAATTATAGTTTAAGCAGTTTCAATACTAAGAAACAACCTCTCCATATAAATCAAAATCTTCAGCTTCAATAATTTTTACAGTAGTAAATTCGCCAGTTTTTAGATAGATTTTTGTAGCATCTATTAAAACCTCATTATCTACATCAGGAGAATCAAACTCTGTTCTTCCAACAAAATAATTACCTTCTTTTCTATCTACAATCACTTTAAATTCCTGCCCAATTTTATGTTGATTCAATTCCCAAGAAATTTGAGATTGAATTTCCATAAGTTGATTGGCCCTATCGATTTTAACATCTTCAGGCACATCATCTTCTAAATTATATGCATGCGTGTTTTCTTCATGGCTATAGGTGAAACAGCCTAAGCGTTCAAAACGCATATCAGAAACCCATTGCCTAAGTTCTTGAAAATTTTCTTCCGTTTCTCCTGGATAACCAACAATAAGTGTGGTTCTAATAGTCATATTAGGCACTTTTGCACGAAACTCTTGTAATAATTTGGTAGTTTTTTCTTTTGTTGTTCCACGACGCATACTTTTTAAAATTGAATCTGAAATATGCTGTAATGGAATATCTAAATAGTTGCAAACTTTAGGTTCATGATTCATCACATCTAACACGTCCAACGGAAACCCAGTTGGGAATGCATAATGCAAACGAATCCAATCTACACCATCTACTTTTACTAAGGCTTCAAGTAATTCGGCTAAGTTTCGTTTTTTGTATAAATCAAGTCCGTAATAAGTTAAATCTTGAGCAATAAGAATCAATTCTTTAACACCATTAGCTGCTAGTTTTTCAGCTTCAATGACAATCTCTTCAATGGGTGTACTTCTATGTTTCCCTCGCATGATTGGAATTGCACAAAACGAACATGGCCTATCACAACCTTCAGCAATTTTTAAATATGCATAGTTTTTTGGTGTGGTTGTTAAACGTTCACCGATAAGTTCATGCTTATAATCGGCACCTAAAGCTTTTAATAATCCGGGTAATTCCGTGGTTCCAAAATACTCATCTACATTTGGAATTTCTTTTACTAAATCTGGCTTATAACGCTCACTTAAACAACCTGTCACAAACACTTTATCTACATCACCATCTTGCTTTTTCTGAACGTATTCTAGAATGGTATTAACACTCTCTTCTTTCGCATTATTAATAAATCCACAAGTGTTAATAACAACTATATTACCTTCTTCTTCATGCACCACATCTTTTCCATTGGCCTTCAATTGCCCCATTAAGATTTCACTATCATAGACATTTTTACTACAGCCAAGAGTAACAACATTAATCTTATTTTTTTTCAGAGTTTTTGTGCGCATACCTTTTTTTAAATCAGGGGGCAAAGATACGTAATGATTTATGATTAACTATTTAAAATCTATAACTTGAGTTTACTTAAATCATGATAGATTCCCGCCTTCGCGGGAATGACAATTTCAACGGAAACTTCGAAGTAAAAACCTCGAAGCATTCTTTTTCAATTAAACCTTTTATATATTTGAGAGTCCAAAATTTAAAACCTATCCTATGAAAAAGTTGCCTTATTTTATTCTGATAGCTGTTGCATCCTTTTTTAGTTGTTCCTCAAATGATGATGCAACCGAAACAATTCCTAGTGTTGACGAGTTATATTTTCCACCTGTTAATTCTGATACTTGGGAAACTTCTACTGTTTCTGAAATTGGATGGAATGCATCTGAGTTACAGCCCCTTTTAAGTTATGTTGAAAGTAAAGGCACAAAAGCTTTTCTGATTCTAAAAAATGGTAAAATGATAGTAGAATGGTACGGTAATGGTGAAAATGCAATTTCAAACTTACCATGGAATTCTGCCGCTAAAACCCTTGTTGCTTTTACAACTGGTATTGCACAAAACGAAGGTTATTTAAACATAAATGAACCTTCAAACAAATATTTAGGTAAAGGCTGGACGAGTTTAACAACACAACAAGAAGACAATATTACCATTTGGAACCATTTAACCATGACCACTGGTTTAGATTATGCCGTAATAAATAACAACTGTACAGATCCTGAATGTCTTATTTATAAAGACGAACCCAATAGTTTTTGGTATTATCATAATGCCGCTTACACTAAACTCCATAACATTGTTGCAGGTGCTGTAGGTAATGATTTTGATAGTTATTTTAACGATAAACTGAAAGACAAAATCGGTATGCAAGGTTTTTGGATTCCTTTTGGTTATTTTAAATTATATTATAGCAATGCTAGAAGTATGGCTCGATTTGGATTACTTAATTTGAACAAGGGTGTTTGGAATGACAGCGTTGTTTTAGATGATAGTGATTATTTTAATGCTATGACAACCACTTCACAAAACCATAATAAAGCCTATGGTTATTTATGGTGGCTAAATGGTAAAGAGAGTTTTAGAGGCCCAGGTTTAACATTGGAGTTTCAAGGAAAACTGATTCCCAACGCACCGAACGATTTAATTGCTGGTTTAGGGAAAAATGACCAAAAAATGTACGTGGTTCCAAGTCAAAAATTAGTTATTATTAGAATGGGTGATGATGCTGGTGAAGCCTTATTAGGACCTTCAAGTTTTGATAACGACTTATGGGGAGAAATCAATAAGTTTATTAATTAGTTATAATTTTCAGGCATTTTCCGCTTTTTAGAAACTTGCTCATAAATATATGCCCAATGCAATAAACCAATTTCAAATAAAGGTTTACTTATAAATGTTAACCCTTTTGGAACTCCTTTTTCTGTATAACCCATAGGTACAGTTATTGCAGGATATTCTGCCACAGCAGCAAAACCTGCATGATAATTATTAATAGATAAAAAACCATCTAGATTATGCTTCTTCATTGGCTTATCATAGAAGCTTCTTCCGTTAGTTTTTAATGTGTTTTTTATATTTTGAAACGCTTTATCAGTTGCATTATCTGCTACAATGCCTTCAAATAATTTTTGACCATAAGGCATACTATTTAGTGAATCTTTTTTATTGAAATCAATAACATCTTGAACGGATTCTATCATTACATCGTTACCTGCATAATTTGAAAGGTATATAGGTAAATCAGTTTTCACATCTAAGTTTAACAACCTTAAAAAATCAGGCAAGTCAGTTTTTTCTTCCTCAACTTCTATAATTATAGCACCTTTAGATTTTAAATCTGAAATAGCTTGATCATATAATGAGTCTTCCAATAATCTTTTAAATGCTCCAAAGCGTCTATGTTCTAGATTTTCAATTACACTAAAACTCCCATAATAAAAACTTTTTCCCCATTTTGTACTAATCGATTTTGAATCCTTTTCATCAAAACCAAACATCGCATCTAATAAAATAGCATTATCAATAACATTTTTAGTCATTGGTCCTGGTGTATCCAGAGTTGAAGAAATAGGTACTATACCACTTCTACTTAATAATCCTATGGTTGGTTTTAATCCCACTACCGAATTCTGACTTGAGGGCGATAAAATAGAGCCTGATGTTTCACTACCAACTGCAGCAACACAAAAATTAGCAGCAACTGCAACGCCGCTACCTGAACTTGAGCCACCTGTATCTATGATTCTTCGTCCGTAAGGATTTAATGTTTGCCCACCAATAGCACTATAACCGCTTGGGCAATCGCCACAAAAGAAATATGCCCATTCACTAAGGTTTGCTTTTCCTAAAATTATAGCGCCTTGATTTTTTAATTGTTTCACAATAAAAGCATCTTCAGTTTTATTATTTTGCAATGCTACAGCTCCAGCTGTTGTTGGCATTCCAGAGGCATTAATGTTATCTTTTAATAAAATTGGCATGCCATTAATTGGGTGATTTATTTTTCCATACAATAGAAACTCAATGTCTCTATGATTTGCTTCACTAATTACATTTAGGTTCAATGAAATAACTGAGTTAAGAGATAATGTATTTTCTCTATCAAACTTTCTAATACGATACAAATAGAATTTAGTTAATAACTCATAAGATAATTTTCCTTCTGATATATGCTTTTGAAGTGTTGGAATATCTACCTCTAAAATTAATGGTTTTAAATCATTGTAAGTTGCCTCAGTAAAATCTTTTAAATCGTTTTCAAAAGGTTGCCATAGCTCAGAAACATTCATATATTTAGAATCTAAAACTTTAAACTCCCTAAAATCTTTAATAGAATCATTAGAAGTTACAATTGTATCTTCTACATCTTCCTTACCAGAAATAGTGTTTTCTGTTTTTGGATTTTTACAAGAAAAAATTAGAATCGATAATAAGAAAAATATAGAAAGTCGCATGGTTAGTATTTTGAATAAAAATACTAATTAATTTGGTTACTTAATTTCTGTCTTCAAAAGGAATAATGATTCCTTTTTCTAAATAATTTTTTAATCCATTTAAAAGCATAGCCCAACAAAATGATGAGTGTTTAAAATGGTGATTATCTTTTTGCCAATTGATATGGCTAAACTTAACTAAAGTCTCTTTTTCTTTGGTTTCTAAATCAAATCCAAAAGTTGTGGAATTC
Organism: uncultured Algibacter sp.; assembly: GCF_963976535.1. Lineage (NCBI taxonomy): Bacteria > Pseudomonadati > Bacteroidota > Flavobacteriia > Flavobacteriales > Flavobacteriaceae > Algibacter > uncultured Algibacter sp. Next base: position 11,094 of record NZ_CAXBLF010000024.1, read on the forward strand.
CAATCGGTATCAGATTTGGTCATTTTAAAATGAATGGATTCATTTGTTTTCAGTGCAGAAACTTTACAGAACCAATTATACTCCTCTGTAAAATTCAAATTGTATTCTGAACCTACTTCTGGTTTTCCTGAAGATTTTAATGACCACCAATTATCTAGATGCTTAGGCTGAGACACCGCATCAAAAACTTTTTTTGGAGAAGCTTTTATTTCTAAATTATGAAAGATAGAATAACTCATAAACCTGAAATTACGAAAAAATGTCGATTATGAGATTCCTGCATTAGAAGGAATGACAAAAAAGGAATTATTTAAAAAACGAATCTACAAATTCAAATTTATTAAAAACTTGCAAGTCTTCAATCCCCTCGCCAACTCCAATATATTTTACAGGAATCTGAAATTGATCAGAAATACCAATAACTACACCGCCTTTTGCAGTACCATCTAATTTAGTTACTGCTAGCGACGTTACTTCAGTTGCAGCAGTAAACTGTTTTGCTTGCTCAAATGCATTTTGACCTGTAGAACCATCTAAAACCAATAAAACATCGTGTGGCGCATCGCCAACTACTTTTTGCATCACGCGTTTTACTTTTGTAAGCTCGTTCATTAAGTTTACTTTATTATGTAAACGACCAGCAGTATCTATAATAATAACATCAGCTTCTTGATTCACACCAGATTCTAAGGCGTCAAAAGCTACAGACGCTGGGTCGCTTCCCATATCTTGTCTTACCATTGGCACATCTACGCGATCTGCCCACACTTGAAGTTGATCTATAGCTGCCGCTCTAAACGTATCGGCTGCTCCTAGAACTACTTTTAAGCCTTGCTTTTTTAATTGATATGCTAATTTTCCGATAGTCGTTGTTTTTCCAACGCCATTCACACCAACCACCATTAACACATAAGGTGTTTTTGTTCCGTTTTCTTGTTTTGGTAATTCTGGAATAGTAAACTCTGTATCTTCGCCAGAATTGGTTTCACTTAAAAGTGCTGCTATTTCTTCGCGAAGGATTAGGTTTAGTTCGTCGGTTCCTAAATATTTATCTTTTGATACACGTGCTTCAATACGCTCAATTACCTTAAGTGTTGTATTTACGCCAACATCACTAGACACTAAAACTTCTTCAAGGTTATCTAAAACGTCATCATCGACTTTAGATTTTCCTGCCACAGCTTTACTTAGTTTGCCCATAAAACTAGATTTAGATTTCTCTAATCCTTTATCTAGGGTTTCCTTTTTTTCTGAGGAAAATATTTTTTTAAAAAAACTCATTCTTGTTGTTTGTTGTTTGTTGTTTGTTGTTGAGTTGTGAAGCTCAATAACGGATTGTTATGGTTTGGTTTTACAAAACAAGTACAAACCAGCGACTAATTACTGCCGATTACGGACTGGTGCGTTAGGGATTGCAGCCCTTCGACTGCGCTCAGGATAAACTCCAAGCCCGACCTCCTGTCCCGATAGCTATCGGGAGTGGTAACCTGCCTGCCGGTAGGCAGACGCCCAAATTACCATTGTCAATTTCCTAACCATTTTTGTTTTACTGCTATTATGGCAGAAATCAACCAAATATAAAATAAAAAAGCCGCTTTCAGTAGAAAGCAGCTTATAATATATTGAAACAATGTTTTTTACTTCTTAGCTATAAAGTCGTTAACTTGTTCTGGATTCATTATAGATTCAACAAACATGTAAGCTCCTGTTTTTGGAGACTTAACCATTTTTATTGCTTTTGTTAATCTTTTAGATCCTGTTTGTAATGATGCTACTGATTTCTTTGCCATGACCTCTAATTATTTAATTTCTTTATGCATTGTCATACGCTTAAGGATAGGATTAAATTTTTTAATCTCCATTCTATCTGGCGTATTCTTTTTGTTTTTTGTTGTAATGTATCTTGAAGTTCCTGGTTCACCAGACTCTTTGTGCTCTGTGCACTCTAAGATTACTTGTATTCTATTACCTCTTTTTGCCATGTTATAATATTTTTTGTCATTTCCGCGAAGGCGGAAACCTCATCTTTTTTACAGCTATTATTTTAAAAATCCTTTAGATTTTGCATCCTTAATTGCTGCAGATATACCTATTTTATTGATCGTTTTTAATGCAGATGTAGAAACTTTTAAAGTTACCCAGCTATCTTCTTCTGGAATGTAAAAACGTTTCTTTACTAAATTCGCATGAAATTTGCGTTTAGTTCTGTTCATTGCATGAGACACGTTGTTTCCAACCATGGCCTTCTTTCCTGTAAGTTCACAAACTCTTGACATTTTATATAACTTTAAATTCTTTTGTTTCTTAAAATCGAGGTGCAAATATACAAATTCTTTGTATTAAGCCAACCTAATTTTTATCAATTTTTAAAAATTTCTTTTAGGAGCATTTCTAGTACTTTATTTACCGCTTTATTAATGACTTTTAATCGCGAATTTCCGAAGTTAAATTCCTGCGAATAAACATCTGTTTTGGTAGCAATAGCAATAAAAACCGTTCCAACTTCAGCATCAGAATCGCCTTTTGTTGGACCCGCATTTCCTGTGGTTGCCATAGCATAATCAGACTGAAATAATAGTTGTGCATTTTTAGCCATAGCCTCAGCCACCTGAGAACTCACAACTGAATACGTTTCAATATCTGCTTCTGAAACTTTTAAAACATTAATTTTTGACTCTGTAGAGTATGTTACTAAACCGCCTTTAAAAAATGCAGATGCACCAGAATGTGTTGTAAAACGTTCTGCAACCGCTCCTCCTGTACAACTTTCTGCAATAGCCAAAGTATGTCCTAATTTAGTAAGTTGTTTTGCTATAACAACTTCAACTGAACCGTCTTCATCTTCCAAACCAGCATATTCCTCTTTAATTAAAGGAATTACTTTATCTATTTGATCTTGTACTTCCTTTTTTAATTGTGTTTCATCAAAGCCTTTAGTTGATAAACGCAGACGCATTTTGCCCAAATTGGGTAAATAGGCTAATTTAATATGTTTGGGTAAAGCATCTTCCCAGTCTTCTATTCTAGCTGCTAAAGCACTTTCGCCTATACCATAAACTAGCATGGTTTTATGAAGAATAAATGGGCAATTATATTTATCTTTTAATTGCGGAATAACTTGATATTCTATTAGTGCCTTCATCTCATAAGGAACTCCTGGAAGTGAAATAAAAACTTTATTATCTTTTTCAATCCACATGCCTGGGGCCGTTCCCAAATTGTTCATTAAAGGTTTAGACATTGAAGGAATTAAAGCTTGATCTTTATTAACTTGAAGCAACTCCGATCTTACGTGCTGTTCCCAAATTGTTTCAATATTTTGGAGAACAGATTCGTCTTTTACAAGTGTGTCGTTAAAATATTCGGCAATCGTTTTTTTGGTAATATCGTCTTTTGTTGGCCCCAGACCACCTGTGCAAATAATAATATCTACACGATTTTCAGCATTTGCTAAAGCTTGTAAAATGTGCTGCTTGTCATCTTGAATAGAAGTAATTTGATATACAGAAACACCAATTTTATTAAGTTTTTTTGCAATAAAAGCTGAATTGGTATCTACAACTTGACCAATAAGAAGTTCGTCACCTATAGTGATTATTTCGGCTAACATTACAATTTAAAATCTGACTTCATTTCAGCAGAAGCTTTTTCAATAGCAGAAATAACACGATCTAACTGCTCGGTTACATCTACATCAGTTTGCGTAAACTTACCCCAATCTTGTACCTCTATTAACTTATCCAATACACCTAACTCAAACAAATCTATGGTAGGCTTAATTTTATGAGCTGCCTGATAAGCTTCTTGATAATCCTTTTCTAAAACTGCTTTTTTCAATCGTTGTGCATCTTCAGGCACTTCATCTAAAAAAGCTTCTGCTAATGCTGCGATAAAATCTTCATCATTATCTGCCAATTCTCTTACTCTAAATAATTTGTAATGTAATTCCATTTATTTTACTGTTATTGAAAACATTTCTTTGTTTTCTATAAATCCTTTTAACTTATCGTTAGCAATAACTTTGCCAACTCCTGCCGGCGTGCCTGTAAATATAATATCTCCAATCTTTAAAGTAAAATATTTTGACACATATTCTATTAATTCATCAATTTTCCAAAGCATGTGGCTTGTGTTCCCATTTTGCACAATGTCATCATTCTTTTTTAAGGAAAACTCAAAATCATCAACATTTGCAACCTCATTTTTATCCATCCACTTGCCAATTACCGCAGCGCCATCAAAAGATTTTGCTTTTTCCCATGGCAAGCCTTTAGCCTTTAACGCACTTTGTAAATCGCGTGCTGTAAAGTCTATTCCCAAGCCAATTTCATCGTAATATTTATGAGCAAATTTTTTATCAATGTGTTTCCCCACCCTATTAATTTTCACCAAAACCTCAACTTCATAATGCACATCATCAGAGAAATCTGGAATAAAAAAGGGTTGCTTTTTCAAAAGAATAGCCGTGTCTGGTTTTAAAAAAACAACTGGATCAGTCGGTTTTTCGTTTTGTAACTCTTTAATATGTTCGGTGTAATTTCTACCGATGCAAATTAGTTTCATTTTTATTTTCTTTTTTTTTGTCTCGCAAACCTGCCTGCCGGCAGGCAGGGGCGCAAAGACGCAAAGATTTAAGTCTATTTTTTTTTATTAGGGCGTTACCTTTTACTCATACCTACAAGGTTTTAGATACCAAACCAAGTTTGGTACTGCGCCTTGCGGGATCGCAAAAGGTCGGGCTTTTCGTTACAAGTCCTCGCACCTCCTACATCGGGCTGTGGGCTTTTATTCATGCATTTTTATTTAATATTATTGAATTCATGAACATAAATGTTTCACTGCAATCCCTAACGCGGGTTAGTCCGCAGTAGTCAGTCTTCAGTTCGCAGTCAATTCTTATCAGCAAAACAGTTCAACCAGACTGCTCACTGTATACTGCCAACTGCATACTTTATTTTCTACCCCAACTTATTATTAAAACTCCTCAGTTTAATAGCAGTTAACACCTTTTTAGTATACAACGGAAAATCGGCATTCAACAACCATCCAAAATACCCGGGTTCTTTTTCTAAAACATCTGTTACTAACTTCCCTTTGTGCTTTCCAAACGAAAAACACTCTTCATCTTTTTTATTATACGTTATAAAACCTGCAAAATCAGCAAACTTTTTACGGGAGCTAAATTCGGCTAAAAATTTAGTGTCGTTTTCCAAATCCTCATATTTATCTAATTGCGATTTTAAAACCTCATAAGTCGCTTTAGTATCAGCTTCAGCACTATGTGCATTATCTAAACTTTCATCACAATAAAATTTATAAGCAGCACTTAATGTACGTTGTTCCATTTTATGAAAAATAGTTTGCACATCGACCGATAACGTACTTTTCATATCAAAATCTACTTCAGCACGTAACATTTCTTCAGCCAATAATGGAATATCAAATCGGTTCGAGTTAAATCCTCCCAAATCTGAATCCTTTATCATATTATAAATGGCTTTAGCCAAATCTTTAAAGGTTGGCTCGTTTGCAACCTTTTCATTGGTTATACCATGAATTTCAATAACTTCTTTCGGAATAGTCATTTCTGGATTTACCAACCAGGTTTTGCTTTCTTCTGTTCCGTTAGGAAATACTTTTAGGATTGAAATTTCTACAATCCGGTCGTGAGTGATATTGATTCCTGTAGTTTCTAAATCGAAAAAACAAATGGGTTTTGTTAGGTTTAATTGCATTCAAATTAATTATTAATGAACTGTAAATATACTAAATTGTTAAAGTGTATAAGCGAAAAAACCAACCGTTTTATAGGTTGGATTTATCTTTTTTTATCTTCCGTGAAAGGAAAAAATACTTAATTTGTTTGATTAGATTCTTCGCTTCGCTCTGAATGACAGTTAAATTTCCCTATTAACATCCCAAGCTTCTAGATAGTCTGCAACAGCTTTTACAAACTGTCCGCCTAATGCACCATTAACAACACGATGGTCATAAGAATGCGATAAAAACATTTTATAACGAATACCTATAAAATCACCTTCAGGAGTTTCAATTACCGCAGGCACTTTTCTAATCGCTCCAAGTGCCAAAATACCAACTTGTGGCTGGTTTATTATTGGTGTCCCCATAATGCTTCCAAAAGTCCCAACGTTAGTAACAGTGTATGTACCATCTTGCGTATCATCTGGTTTTAGTTTACCGATTCTAGCTCGATTAGCCAAATCGTTTACCTGTTTAGTCATCCCAACTAAGTTTAATTGATCTGCATTTTTTATAACAGGCACAATTAAATTACCATCTGGTAAAGCCGCAGCCATACCAATGTTTATATTTTTCTTTTTTATAATAGTATCGCCTTGTAAAGAAATATTCATCATTGGGAAATCTCGTAATGCTTTAGCAATTGCTTCCATAAAAATTGGCGTGAATGTTAAGTTTTCACCTTCACGTTTCATGAAACTATCTTTAACTTTTTTTCTCCAGTTCCAAATTTTAGTCACATCGGCCTCAATAAAGCTTTGTACATGTGCTGATTTTTGAACCGATTCGACCATGTGATGTGCAATCAATTTGCCCATTCTAGTCATTTCAATAATTTCATCCTCACCGCTAGAAACTACAACTGGTGTTTCTGCTTTAGGCTTTTCAATAATTTTGGCTGAAGCAACTGGTGTTTCAACTTTCGGAGTTACTGATTGTTGCGTATTCTCTCTATTTTGAATATAATCTAAAATATCATTTTTAGTAACACGTCCATCTTTTCCTGTTCCCGCAATACCATCTAAATCTGCTTGAGAAATACCTTCTGCTTTTGCAATATTTTTCACTAAAGGGGAATAAAAACGATTTCCACTTGAAACAACCGCAGTAACAGTTTCTTTAGCTTTAGTTATAGATTGCTCTATTTGTTCAATAACTTCATTTTCTTTCTCTTCTACTTCAACAGAAGCTTCTTCGTTTGATTCGGTAGTAGCGTCATCATCCCCTTCAATTTCAATTATAGCTAAAACTTGCCCTACTTGCACCACATCATCCACATTAAACAAACGCTCAACTAAAACACCTTCAACTTCACTAGGCACCTCACTATCAACTTTATCTGTTGCAATTTCCAATACAGGATCGTCCATATCAATAGTATCACCAACATCTTTTAACCAAGATGTAATGGTTGCTTCTGCAACACTTTCTCCCATTTTTGGTAATTTAAGCTCAAACTTTGCCATATCAATAATGTAATACTTGTTTTTTAATTTTATTTTGCAAAATTAGCAAAAAAACTGCTATTAAATTTAATTATATGTAAAAAACACTAATGAACTCATCATGAGTTCAGTTAAAACTAATAACCTCACCTCTACTAACAGCATTATCACTTCCAATTACAAAGTTAGAGTTTTTAGGCAATATTTTAAAGGTAATCGACGTATCTAAATGATTAGTTTCCATAAAACTAATAATGTTTTTAAAACTAAGCATATTGGCATCAAAAATAACTTCTGACTCTTTTTCAATATTTTTTAAATCTGACTTTAATAGAACTTCCTTAGTTAGAATTTTTTCTAAATTCTCATTAACATTATCAGAAATAAATATGTATTTGTATACCGTTTTAATTTTATTAGCTTGTTGTTTTCTAAAAAAATAAACTAATCCAATGCCTCCCCACACAAACAAATCAAAAAGTACATTCTTCTTAAAATGTTTTTTGTAAAAAATTTGCATGGCGCCATAAAAACGACGTGCATAGTATTTATCTCTTAGTGTACTTTCCCCTTTAAAATGTAACACTGTAGTTTCTCCGTAATAGAAATTATTATACCCTTGTTTTAAGGCTTTATAGGACATGTCAATATCCTCACCATACATAAAATAATCTTCATCAAACCTTCCTATTTCATTGTAAACTGCCTTTTTTAAAAACATAAAGGCACCAACTAAAATTTCTACTTGATTAATTTCTTTTTCATTTATATTGTTGGCATAATAGTCATCTGAATTGCCCACCAACTTCTTAAAAGCAGCTTTAACATAAGGAATTTTCCGCTTGCTTTCTGGCAAAAAATCGCCTCTTCCATTAATTAATTTACAACCTACAATACCAAGTTTTTCTTTATTTTCAGAAAACCCTAATAGCTTTAAAAATGTATCTTCGGCAACAACGGTATCTGGATTTAAAATACACAAATATTCGCCTTTTGCTTGTGAAACACCAATATTATTACCTTTTGAAAACCCATAATTATCTTTATTTTCTATGAGCTTAACTTTAGGAAATACTGCTTTCACCATTTGACAACTGCCATCTTCAGAGTTATTATCTACAACAATAATTTCAGCATCAATATTTAAAATAGCAGCTTCAACACTTCTTAGACATAACTCCAAAAAATATTGAACATTATAATTTAATATAATTACTGATAATTTCAAATTTTGCTTGTTTTAAAGTTTTATAGAAGTTTCAAAAGGAATTCTATTAACAATACTTCTTCCTAAAGTAATTTCATCTGCATATTCCAACTCATCACCAACCGAAATTCCTCTAGCAATAGTTGAAGTTGTTACTTTATAATCTTTAATTTGCTTGTAAATATAGAAGTTTGTAGTATCGCCTTCCATGGTAGAACTTAAGGCTAAGATAAGCTCTGAAACCTTACCTTCCTTCACTTTACTTACCAAAGATTCAATATTTAAGTCGTGAGGACCAATACCATCCATAGGTGAAATTTTACCTCCTAAAACATGATATAACCCTCTAAAAGAACTCGTATTCTCAATAGCCATCACGTCTCTAATATCTTCAACTACACAAATTATAGCTTCATTACGTTTTGGGTTTGAGCATATTTCACATAATTCGACATCACTTATATTATGGCAAGACTTGCAGAATTTTACATCGTTTCGCATGGTTTGCAATGCATCAGACAAGGCTAAAGTTTGTTCCTTTGGCTGCCTTAACATGTGCAATACCAAACGTAATGCTGTACGTTTGCCAACACCAGGTAATTGTGACATTTCGCTAACGGCACGCTCCAATAACTTTGAAGAAAATTCCATAACGGCGAAATTACTATTTAGACACGAATTTCACTAATTTAAAGTTATCCTTTTCAATATTAACTCTTACTTTTTACTTAGAATCATCTATTGCCACTAATATACGAATCAAGCTAAAAATAGATAGAAATATAATTGTCACAAATAAAAAATCTATAGGTTTTTTTTTATTAAAATTGGTGTTAATTTATTTATGTATTAATCCGTAATAAAGAAAAATTAGTGTATTCGTGGCATCTTTTATAAAGTATGTGTTTTACACGGTTGTCTATTTAAAACTGGTTTTTACATTTGGTATTTAAAAGACAAACGGAATTTGAAAAGGTTCTTAGAAACCTATTTTTCAATTTATATTTGTACTTTCAAAATCTGAAAATTAGTTTTTTATGACGACCACTCAAATCATGCTACTTATAGCAGCCTATTTTGTTGTTTTAATTTTAATTTCATATTTCACTGGAAAAGAAGATAGCAACGAAGCGTTTTTTAAAGCAAATAAATCTGCACCATGGTATTTAGTGGCTTTTGGGATGATTGGTGCATCACTTTCTGGTGTTACTTTTATTTCTGTCCCTGGAGCGGTTGAAGCTAAACAGTTTGGGTATTTGCAAGTTGTATTTGGTTACTTTTTTGGATATTTAGTTATTGCTTATGTATTATTACCTATTTACTACAAGTTAAATTTAACTTCAATTTACACTTATTTACGAGATCGGTTTGGAAACGTAAGTTACAAAACGGGTTCGGTAGCTTTCCTAATATCGCGAGTAGTAGGCGCTTCTTTTAGGTTGTTTTTGGTTGCAAAAGTTTTACAATTGCTCATATTTGATCAATATCATATTCCTTTTACGGTAACTGTAATAATTACGATTGCTCTCATCTGGCTTTATACATTTAAAGGTGGGATAAAAACCATCATTTTTACAGATACATTGCAAACGCTTTTTATGCTAATTTCAGTAATTGTAACTATTAGCTTTCTAGCTTCTGCTCTGGATTTAAATAGTATTTCTGAAATTTATACTAATGTGAAAGAAAGCACCCTGAGTAAAACATTTTTCTTTGGTGACGTTAATGACGCACAATATTTTATAAAAAGTTTTCTTGCCGGCATGTTTATTACTATTACCATGACTGGTTTAGACCAAGATATGATGCAAAAAAACCTGACCTGTAAAAACTTAAAAGAAGCTCAGAAAAACATGGTGTCGTTTAGTGTGGTTTTAATTTTTGTGAATATTTTGTTTTTGGTTTTAGGTTTAATGCTTACTCAATATGCAAATCAACATGGTATAACGGCCAAAAAAGATGATTTATTCCCAACCATTGCCATGTTACCAGAAATTGGAGTTATTACCTCTGCTTTCTTTTTATTGGGGCTTATTGCAGCAGCTTATTCAAGTGCAGATTCAGCATTAACATCGTTAACAACTTCGTTTTGTATTGATATTATTGAATTAGATAAGAAACCTAAAGCATCCCAAAAAAGAATTAGAAAACAAACGCACGTATTTATTAGCATCGTGTTAGTCATTGTGATCGTTTTATTTGATGCTATTTTTAAAGATGTTTCTGTGATTTGGGAATTATTCAAAGCCGCCGGATATACTTATGGTCCATTATTAGGTTTGTTTGCTTTTGGAATCTACACTAAAGTTCAACTTAAAGACAAGTATGTTTGGATAGTTGCTATTATAGCACCGATAGTTTCATATTTTATTAATGAATATTCTGTTGATTTATTAAGCGGTTATCAAATAGGTTTCGAAATACTAATAATAAACGGCATCCTTACTTTTTTAGGTTTAATACTGATTCGTAGAAAGCAACACTAAAGTACAAGCGGCTTCAAAATCAATATTATATTCTCTTAAAATCTTATACAATTCAGGGTTTTCAGTTCCCGGATTAAAAATAACACGCTCGGGCTTTAAAGACACAATATAATCATAATAATCTTTCTGTCTTTTAGGATTTAAGTACAATGTTACTGTGTCTATATTTTTATAAGGCAAAAGTTCAGTGTCAATTTCTATACCTGAAACCATTCCTTTTTTCATACCAAAAGCCACAACTTCATATTTATTAGCAACTAATCGCTGAATAGCGTAGTTAGAATATCTATTTGATTTTAATGATGCCCCAAGCACCAATGTTTTTTTATTCATAAGTTAAAAAAAAGTTAATACTAAAAAATATAGTAACATAAATTAAAATAAGGCGTCTACAATATACATCAATTAATCAATCAAAAAGCGTATCATATCAAATGAAAAGACTACTCTTATTCTGTGCTGTTTTATTTTCAATAACAGCAGTACATGCAACAGATCCAGACCCTGAAACTGACAAAACTGGTACTATATCAGGTAAGGTTTTAGACGCAACTTTAAAGGAGCCCTTACCATACGTTAACATCATTATTAAAAATACGTCTGGGAAAATTCTAACTGGAGGTATTACCTTAGACGATGGTACTTTTGAAATTAAAAAAATTATAGAAGGAAATATTATTGTAAGTGTTCAATATATTGGCTATAAAACCTATAATAAAGAAGTTAATATTGGCAAAGGAAACTACAAAGTAAACTTAGGAAATATTTTCTTAGAAGAAAAAGTAGAAGACTTAGATGAAATTACAGTTATTGCTGAAGTATCTACTATCCAACAAAAAGTAGATAGGAAAATCATAAATATTGGAAAAGACTTAGCAGAGTTAGGGACTGCATCTGAATTAATGACAGCCGTACCTTCGGTAAGTGTTGATGCGCAAACTGGAGATATTAGTTTACGTGGCAATCAAAATGTAAGAGTTATGGTAGATGGGAAATATTCAAACATTCCTACTGCTCAATTATTACAACAAATTCCTTCTACATCAATAAAACAAATTGAATTAATCACCAATCCATCAGCGAAATATAATCCGGAGGGGATGAGCGGTATTATTAATATAGTGCTACATAAAAATACAATGATTGGTTTTAATGGTAATTTTAATGCAGGAGTAAGACATCAAATAGAAGCAAAATTTAATAGTTCACTAGACCTAAACTATAGAAATGGAAAATTTAATATTTATGGTAGCTACGGAAACAGCATTGCAAAAAAACAAAATAATGGACTTATAAATCAAATTGCAAATAATTCATTTCAGACCCTTAGTTTATTTGATAATGACAAATCGCATCTATTTAAAGTTGGCGTTGATTTGTATTTAAGTGACAAAAACACAATTTCAGTTTTTACAAATCAAAATATCTTCAATGGCAAAAATTTAGCGACCTCTAATTTCGTGTTTATTGAGAACATGTCTAATAATCAAATTCAAATTAATGATGGCCTTAGAGAGAATAACTCATCACAATACAATTTTGATTACAAACTAGATTTTGATAAAAAAGGGCATAATATTGAATTAGAAATTGATTATAACATTTTTGATAATACCATTGAAACTGACAATATATTAAGTGGACTAAATATTAGACCAAGTTATTTAGAACTGACCAATACAGACAGAAATAATACTAGTATTGATCTAGATTATGAAAATCCATTGTCAGACAAATCTAAATTAGAACTAGGTTTACAAGCCAGATTATTTGAAAATAAAATTATTTATGAATCTGATGGTAGAGTAAGAAATCAAAGTGGAAATTACATACCAACATTTACTGATTTTGAATATAAGAGAAACATCTATTCTGCTTATGCCAGTTATTCGAAAAAGTTTGAAAAATGGACCTATCAATTAGGTCTTATAGCAGAAAGTGTAAATGTAGATGCTTTAGCTAATGAAACAGATTTAACAACTAATTTAGAAACAGGCATTCCTTTTAATAATGATTATTTTCAAATCTATCCATCTGCGTTCTTTACATATACACCTACCGATAAAAATTCTTATCAATTAAGTTATAGCAGAAGAGTTGACAGACCAGGTGTTGGTCAAGTAAATCCAATCCCGCGATGGAACACACCACTTGTTTCTGATTTTGGAAATCAAGAGCTAGAACCACAATTCACAAACTCCTTAGAAGCAAATTACACAAGGAATCTTAAAAAAGGTAGTATTACTGGAGGTGTATTTTATAGATTTATTGAAGATGAAATTAACAGAGCTGTTTTTGTTGATAAATCTGATTTAACATCAAATAGAATCATATTAACCTTTGATAATTTTAACAACACTACGGCTTATGGATTTGAATTATCAAGTAATTATAAACCAACCAAATGGTGGAGTTTAAATGCTAGTTTCGATTTATATTCTCAAACTCAAAAAGGTATTGCAGAACGTATTGATCCAACACTAATAAATCCAACAGAAAATGACATTATTTCTGAAACTGTTGAAGTAGATAATGTTATTTGGAATTTTAGAATATTCAACAGTTTTAAAGCAAATAAAAAATTAACTTTTACTGCTTTTGCAATGTACCGCGGAAAAGATACTGGTTTAAATTTTGAAGTTGACCCTATGTATTTTGTAAATCTAGGTGCCAGATATTCATTCTTAGAAGATAATAGAGCTACATTTAGTTTAAGCTTTAACGACGTTTTTGACACTCAAAAAATTGCAGTTGTGAGCGAAAGACCATTTTTACAAACCGCCAAATTCTCGCCAGAATTTAGAACTGTTTCTGCAAATATTTCATATAGATTTGGCGATGGAAAATATCGTGCTAAATCTCGTAAACGAAGAGATAATAATGAAAAATCTGGAGGCGGAGGGTTCTAAAAACAAAATTTAATAGCCTACATTATATTTGATGGTTAGTGTTTATGTAGGATTATTAAATAAGAAACCCCTAGGCATTATGTTTAGGGGTTTTGCTTTTTATTGCATCATTTATCATTAAAATGTTAAAAAATATGTTAAATTTTGATGTTATATATAATAACTTATAATAAACAACGTTTAACTAATGTACAATCTAACCAAAAAACGAAGTTTTAATTATTTAGAGTTAGTCGTCTACAAAAACAATATTCGTAATAAAGATTTGTATAATAAAAACTCGAAACTTGTTTCGAGTTTTTTTTTAACTGTTAACAAGCGTTAAATGTTATTTATTAATGAAATGTTATTCGAATTTATTCGTCTAACAGATTAAGATCCTTCACATTAGTGTTAGTTGAAGTTGATTAATAGCTAGAAAAACCCGAAACTTAAAAGTTTTGGGTTTTTTGTTTTAAAATACTAACTTATAAATGACATTCACGCTTTTACATTTTCTCTTAAACTATACTGATAGTGTGTATTAGTAATTATATATAACTACTGTTGAATTTTATCCAAAAAAAAAATTAAAATCTCCAAAGTCATCAAAACTTTGTTCTAAAACCATTTTGTTTGAATTGATTTCTAAAATTTTGTATCTCTCAAATAATTTTTTATCAAAAACTGTATAGCTTAATATTAAAGAATCATTACCTATATAATAAGTCCCTTTTATATTGTCGTGAAAATTACTGTTAATAATAACAATACTATCATTATTGAAAATATAAATTGTTGATAGAACTATCTCTTTTCCTTCCTCGGGTATTTCTGTATTTACATCTAGGTTTAATGGTTTGAATTCAGCCATTTCCCATTTACCAGCAATTTCTTTGTTTTTTGAGAATGAGTTACAGCTCAAAATCATAAAAACTGAAAGTATATAAATGAACTTTTTCATAACCTGTCATTAAACGAACTACATTTACGGACTTATTACCATTTAATAATGACACTTCCCCAAGTAAAGCCGCTACCAAAAGCCGCTAACACTACATTATCTCCTGGGTTTATTTTGCCTTCTTCCCATGCTTCGGTAAGTGCAATAATTATTGATGCAGCAGTGGTGTTACCATACTTCATGATATTATTAAAGACTTGGTCGTCTCGCAACCCAAACTTTCTCTGAATAAATTGTGCTATTCTGAGGTTTGCTTGATGAGGGATTAGCATGTCTATATCATCTTTCTGCAAGCCATTTTTCATTAAACCTTCCATAATCACCTCGCTAAAACGCACTACAGCATGTTTGAAAACAAAGGTACCATCCATGTATGGGAAGTACGATATGTCTTCTTCCTTTGATGCCATAATTTCTGGAACCCAATGCGCAATACTTGGCCCTTCTACAATCAATTTATCGGCGTATTTACCCTCACTATGTAAATGTGTTGATAAGATTCCTTTTGTTGTATCTTCTTCTCTTGATAAAATACAGGCTCCTGCTCCATCTCCAAAAATAACTGTTACACCTCTACCTCGGGTAGATTTATCCAATCCGTTACTATGATATTCAGCACCAATTACAAGAATATTTTTGTACATCCCAGTTTTTATAAATTGATCTGCTACGGATATAGCATACACAAAACCAGAGCATTGATTTCTAACATCTAAAGCTCCAATAGTTGGCATATCTAACAGGTCTTGAATTTGCACACCGCAACCAGGGAAATAATAATCTGGGCTCAGTGTTGCGAAGACAATAAAATCGATATCATCCTTAGTTAAACCAGAACGTTCAATGGCAATTCGTGCTGCTTTGGCTCCCATTACTGCCGATGTATCATCAGACCCTTCTGGAATCCATCTACGTTCTTGAATCCCTGTACGTTCTTGAATCCATTCATCGCTGGTGTCCATCATTTTAGATAAATCATCATTAGTCACCACATGGTCAGGAACGTATTTGCCTAGTCCTATTATTTTTGAATTATACATAATAATAAACATATTTTTTTATTTCCGAGAAGTCGGAAATCTATTTATTAGAATAACCAAAGTACAAAATAATACTATCAAAATCCAAAATTATAAAAATCCTAATTTCAGAAATTCATTTCAAAAATCAAAAATCGTTATGCAACAATCGTAAATCTTAATGTCAGTTTGTCATATTTCATCAATTGGCATTTTTGTTGACTATATAGTTTTAATAAATTGAAAATAAAATTAATCAGTTTTCCGCCTTCGCGGAAAAGAAAAACAAATACACACTCATGACAAAAGGAAACATTAATGTATCGGTAGAAAACATCTTCCCACTCATTAAAAAATTCTTGTACAGCGACCACGAAATATTTTTACGTGAGCTAATTAGTAACGCTACAGACGCCACATTAAAGCTTAAACACCTAACTCATGTTGGTGATACCAAAGTTGAATATGGTAACCCACAGATTGAAGTTAAAATTGATAAGGAAGGTAAAAAACTTCATATTATTGACCAAGGTTTAGGTATGACAGCCGAAGAAGTTGAAAAATACATCAACCAGATCGCTTTTTCTGGAGCTGAAGAGTTTTTAGATAAATATAAAGATTCTGCTACAGATTCAGGAATTATCGGTCATTTTGGTCTTGGTTTCTATTCAGCATTTATGGTTGCTGAAAAAGTTGAAATCATCACTAAATCTTTTAAAGATGAACCAGCTGCACATTGGACTTGTGATGGATCTCCAGAATTTACATTAGAACCTTCTGATAAAACAGAAAGAGGTTCAGAAATTATTCTTCATATTGCTGAAGATTCAACTGAATTTTTAGAAGAAAGTAGAATTAGTGAGTTGTTATTAAAGTACAACAAATTCATGCCAGTATCTATTAAGTTTGGAACTAAAGAAATAAACGATCCTGAGCACGAACCAAAAACAACAAAAGATAAAGACGGTAAAGAAACTACTGAACCGCATAAGCAAATAACTGTTGATAACATCATCAATAACCCAAATCCAGCATGGACAAAACAACCGGCTGATTTAAAAGATGAGGATTACAGCAGCTTTTACAGAGAATTGTACCCAATGCAATTTGAAGAGCCGTTATTCAATATTCACTTAAACGTAGATTATCCGTTCAATTTGACAGGGATTTTATATTTCCCAAAAATGTCGAACGATATGCAAATTCAAAAAGATAAAATTCAACTGTATCAAAACCAAGTTTATGTAACTGATAATGTTGAAGGTATTGTTCCAGAATTTTTAACTATGCTTCGTGGTGTTATTGACTCACCAGATATTCCATTAAACGTATCGCGTTCTTATTTACAAGCCGATGGTGCTGTTAAAAAGATTTCGTCTTACATCACCAGAAAAGTTGCCGATAAATTAAAATCGTTATTCAATAATAACCGTGAGGATTTTGAAGCCAAATGGAACGATATTAAAATTGTAATTGAATACGGAATGCTTTCTGAAGAAAAATTCTTTGAAAAATCAGATGCATTTGCTTTATACCCAACCGTTGATGGAACTTATTATACGTATGAAGAATTATTCAATAAAATAAAAGCGAATCAAACAGACAAAGATGGCAAATTAGTGATTCTTTACACCTCTGATAAAGAAGCGCAACACAGCTATATTGAATCAGCTAAAGCTAAAAATTACGAAGTTTTATTGTTAGATTCTCCAATTGTATCGCATTTAATTCAGAAGCTAGAAAGCACTAAAGAAAACATTACGTTTGCTCGTGTTGATGGCGACCACATTAACAATTTAATTAAGAAAGATGAAACAGCAATTTCTAAATTAGATGAAGATCAAACCAAAGCTTTAGATGAACTATTAAAAGAAGTTATTCCTTCTGATAAATTCATGGTACAATTAGAAGCTATGGACAGTAACGAATCACCATTTACCATAACGCAACCAGAATTTATGCGTAGAATGAAAGAAATGCAAGCCAATGGTGGCGGTGGCGGTATGAATATGTTTGGAAGCATGCCAGAAATGTACAACCTAGTAGTAAATACAAACTCTGAATTGGTTGGTGAAATTCTTGGTACCAAAACCAAAAAGAAACAAGAACGTTTAATTACGCAAAGTTTAGATTTAGCACGTTTATCTCAAGGATTATTGAAAGGTGAAGAATTAACCAATTTTATTAAACGTAGTTACGAGATGATTAAATAAGATATTTTGTCATTCCTCGAAGGAGGGAATCTCATAAATTAAAGCTATAAACATTTTCGCTTCCGCGGAACTATTATAGAACTCATTTAAACATTTTCAATTAGCTAAAAAATTGCCCTTTTGCACCTCTTTTTTGTCTTTTTTTCGTTCTGTAGCGATGCTCTGCAACTTAAAAAAACCTTCAAATAGTCACAAAATGACTAATTTTCGCTTTAATCCAAAAAGTTTAAATGAGTTCATAAACTCAAAACCACTTCGCATAAGCAGAGTGGTTTTTTGTTTAAATTGGAACTTGACTTTGCCAAAAAAATCAGCTAAATCCGTATAACAACTAAAAAAATTCATTGAAACAGAACTTTATCTTTGCATTAAGCGTAAGCTCGACAAGACCATTTGAATGTTGCAAAAATATATTGAGGTTAGCTTCGTTAACCTAGTCAATAGCTTTTTAGAGTAAAACCGAAAGTCAAAAATTTATCTTCTTGTTTTTGGTTTTCTATCACAATACTTTCATATGTATGTCGGTAATTTATTTTAAAGTTTAAATACTTCCAAATGGGTAGTTCTAAACCAACATCTGCTTGCCAACGAAAATTATTACCTTGCTCAAGAGAAGGCTGAAAATAAATTTCATGATTTAGAATTACTTTCCCTTTAAACACATGATATTTGCCGTTTACCCACATGGTACCTCGAAACGTATTGATAGATTGGTTTCCATCATACTCTGAATAGTTAAAGTTAGTTTTGGAAAAATTAGTCTGTTCATATTCACTTGAAATCGACAATTTGAGCCAATCCTTTTTTTTGTTCAGAATTTGAAAAGTGGCTCCTGCGCCTAACAGATAGCGCAAATCAATCTCTCTTCGAAAATTAGTGCTAACAAAACCCAATACAAACGGATATATTTTTCTCTCAGGATTAAGATATAAAAAGTTAAGACTTAATATATCTTCATCTGCCTTTTCCTTGCCAAACTCTTGAAAAACATAGGAGTTTTGGTTTTTAAAAACCCATTTCTTCCAAGGTTTAAAACTCAAATCTGATTTTGCTCTAAAAATCAAAGTTTCTACATTTCCGCCTTGATAGAATCCAGTTAAAGAAATACTTGCTTTTAAGCTTAGCGTATCACTTTCGTTGATTTGGGCTGAAAGAAAGATGGGGAAAAACAAGAGGTAACACAATAAATTTTTCATTCTATTTCACTATAAAATTACTTTTTTATAAGATGTCTGGATATACTTTAATTTTGAATTACAAACTGTATGTTTATTAAATATTTTATGCGGTCTAGGTTCAAGACACAAGTACATCACTAGGTAATTAGTGTCTGAACGGAAACACAGCAAAATTAAATTTGTTTCTTTTTGCGCCCTATCAGTTTATTTTTAATCGCTTGATACTAAGGTATCAACTCATAAAAACTAAACAAAAATGACATCAAAAATAATTCAAATTATAAAAATCGTCTGTTTCCGTCCAGACACTAATTAATTTGCAAAAATATTAAAAGTTTAGCTTTTTTCTTGGTTTAAACTTACTTTGTGTGTTGAATATAATTTTGAAGCGAGTATAAAAGAATGAAACTGAAATCGCAGAACACAAATAGCTGGTAAATCACATTGGAATATAACTGAATGAAAAAAGCCTAAGCACAAGACCTTATAAATTTAATTACTAGATCCTCGCCTAAACACAAAAATCCTTGCCGATTTTCTATTCGATTTTTATTTGCTCCATTAGTTACTTACACACGCAACTAACTATACACAAACGGTTAAACGAACATTCAAAAAAACACCTCTTAACACTCCCGAAACTTTCTGCCATTCAAAAAAAGATATCCCTATCTTTACGCCACATAAATTATAGATGACTTTCACATTACTTTCTTCACCATTACAGGGGTTTACAGATTTTAGATTCCGCAATGCATTCCATCACTATTTTGGCGGTATCGACACCTTTTATTCACCTTATATTAGGCTTAATGGCAAGTTTAAAATTAAAACCTCATATCAAAACGATTTACTACAAGAAAACAACAGCACTTTAGAGGTTATTCCACAAATTATAACAAACGATGCCGAGGAATTTTTGTTTGTTGCTAAGTATGTACAAAGCTTAGGTTATAATGAATTAAACTGGAATTTAGGCTGCCCATATCCTATGGTTGCAAAATCTGGTATGGGTTCGGGTTTAATTTGTAATCCTACAAAAATCAATAACATTTTAGAACGCGCACACAACGAAACTGATATTTTGGTATCCATGAAAATGCGCATGGGTTATGATAATGCCGAAGAAATTTTAGATGTTTTCCCTATTTTAGACGAATACCCACTAAAAAACATTGCTATTCATGCCAGAATAGGAAAACAACTTTATAAAGGCTCCGTAGATCTTGATGCTTTTGAACGCTGTATTACAAGTACCAAACACAAATTATATTATAATGGAGACATTACAAGTGTCGCTACCTTTAAAAGTATGCAAAAACGTTTCCCTACTTTAGACCATTTTATGATTGGTCGCGGTTTAATTACTGATCCGTTTCTACCACAAATGATAAAAAATGACACAACAGAATATCCTAAAAACCGCTGGGATATTTTTGAATCATTCCATAATACCATTTACACACAATATGACAACTATCTTTCTGGGCCTACGCCTATAAAAATGAAAATGTTAGGTTTCTGGGAATTCTTTTCGCAGTCATATTCTAATCCTCAAAAAACATATAAAGCTATAAAAAAAGCTAGTAATCCGCTTAAATACAAACAAGCGGTGAGTACTATTTTTTATAACGAACGTAAACTAAATAGCTGATTGTTTTCAAGCTCATTTTCATCTTAAAAAAACATAATCTAGTCAAATTTATTCTACTATATTTGCTCAAAAATTAAGATTATGAAAAACATAGTAATTGCTTTTGCGCTCGTTTTATTTACAGCTTGTGGTTCTGACGATGCAACCAAAGATTATACAGCAGAAAACGATCAAGAAATTCAAAAATATATTACCGATAATAATTTAACCGCACAAAAAAGCAGTTCTGGATTGTATTATGTTATTGATACTCCTGGAACTGGTTCACAACCAACATCTACAGATAATGTTACTGTTGCTTACAAAGGGTATTTTACCAATGGTTCAGTTTTTGACGAAAACCCTACTTTTAGTACCAACCTAAGAAACGTAATTAAAGGCTGGACGGAAGGTATTACCTATTTTAAAGAAGGTGGAAGTGGCATACTTTTAATACCTTCTAGTTTAGGGTATGGCAACAATGGTAGAAGTTCTATTCCGGGTGGCGCCGTACTTGTTTTTGATATTGAACTTATTTCAGTGAATTAAAAAATCTGAACAAATTTAGTGAATGATATTCAAAACCACTTTGTGAAAACGGAGTGGTTTTTTGTTTGAATTGCAACTTGACTTTGCCAGAAAAATTAGCTAACTTCGTTTTAACAATCAATAAAGTTCATTGAAACGGAACTTTATTTTTGCATTGGCAACAAGCTGAAAAACCGAAAATCAAGAAATGAAAATAATCCATTTTATTTTGTATATTATCAAGACCTTTCTTATTATATTTATTGGATTGATATATTTAATTGTTGCGACAATTGCTAGGTTTTTTAGTAAATGGATTTCTAAAAAGGTATTTACTAAATATCTTGATTTATATTTCAAATTATTTAATATTAATGTCCAATTCGAATATTCCGATAATAAACTCAAAGAGGCTAGGAATACAGTTTTTATCCTTTTAAATCAATACAGCTTCCTAGATTCCATGGTTGTTCCTATGATTCCAACGCGTAAGACCTTGGGAATTATTAACATAGAAATGGGATTATACCCAGTGCTAGGTTGGTTTTATCTTCTAACAAATTATGTTATTGTTAGACAATGGTCAAATCAGGCAAAAAACACTTTAAATAAAACAAATAATTTTCTTAAATCTGGTGGAAATATTTCCATGTCTATAGAAGGTAAAAGATCAAAAAACGGCATCTTAAATGAATATAAAAAAGGACCAGTTGTAATGGCCATTAATGCACAGGCAGATATTGTTCCATTTATTATAGAAGGAACTTTTGAACTCTTGCCTTATGGTTCATTATATGCAAAATCTGGTGATATAAAAGTAAAATTGTTGGATAAGATATCAACCAAAGAATGTCTTTACAAAGATAGAAATGAAATTATTAAAAAATTATTAATAGTAGCAAAAAAAAATGGACTGAAATGATGTTTTATTTTAGGACCAAAGCCAGTTGCCAACAAAGACGTGTATAGTAAATTGCTTGGTCTGTGTGTACTCGGAAAATCCTACGGATTTTCCTCTGGTTCGTTTTATTTTGCTAACTTAGTTCATGCCAACGCAACTTTCCATAGTGTGCCAAGAATCAGTCACAGCAATAAATTGACTGAATGCTGTAAATAAGATGATGGTAGGTCCATCGAAGTCGTTGTATAGGCGATGGCTTCAAACCGCCTAAAGGTGCTTTGATTAATAATCTTGGTACTGAGCGTTTAGGAGGATCTAATCCAAGAGGTGCAGGTGTGAATAAAAGAGTTGAACGAAAGTGAACCACCCGTGAGGTGTCGAGAAGTTGCTACATTCAGTCAAAAGCTACGAAGTATGATGCGGAGTGAAAAGTAGTGTTTGCGAAAACATTAATTACAGAAGTAACCTATTTATGTTCTGTAAGGCTGGCGTCATTCAGATGGCATAGCCTGCACTTGATGCGGGGAACTTTATTTAGGCTTATTTACGGAACTTGGGAAACTACATAACAATGCTAAGAGAAATGCACAATAAGAACAACTTAGAGGCAGAATATCGAAGTGTTATGTAGAGGCAGACTAACTCGTAGTAGTGATGAAATTTCTGTAATAGAAATGGAGCGAAGGGTTAGCTAGAATGTTTTATGTTTGGTCAACTTTTAGGAGGATGAACCTATATGTCGAACATTTTAGAAGAGCCGTATGATGCGAGAGTATCACGTACGGTTCTGTGAGAGGCTTGGGGTGAAACTCCCCTTGTCTACTCGATCACATAAACG
This sequence comes from uncultured Algibacter sp., assembly GCF_963976535.1. NCBI lineage: Bacteria > Pseudomonadati > Bacteroidota > Flavobacteriia > Flavobacteriales > Flavobacteriaceae > Algibacter > uncultured Algibacter sp. The sequence continues at coordinate 34,154 of NZ_CAXBLF010000024.1, forward strand.
TTAAACGAACCATTTGATTATCACCTCAACAAACATAGCAAAACCAACCACCATTATTTGGAATGGCAAAGAAGTCAAAACAGGCATCTACAAAAAGCCTGTAAATCAACCTATATTATTAGGAAATCAAATCGTTAAAAATGATGAAGTATCAGACAGAAAGCATCACGGTGGTGAGTTTAAAGCTTGTTATTTATTTTCAGAAGATCAATATGAGTATTGGCAGCGTTTATATCCAAATCTAGATTGGGAATTGGGCATGTTTGGTGAGAACCTGACTATTTTTGGTTTAAATGAAAAGGACATTTATATAGGTGATATTTATAAAATAGGTTCAGCACTTGTTCAAGTTACACAACCCAGAGAACCGTGCTTTAAGTTTGGAATGAAATTTGGCACCCAAGAAGTATTAAAACAATTTATTGACCATGGTTTCCCTGGAACTTATGTTCGCGTTTTGGAAACAGGATTTGTTAAAACTGGCGATACTTTGAAGTTGGTAGAAAAAGCTAAAAATAGCATTAGTACATGGCAGTTTTTTGATTTGCTTTATAGCAAAGAAAAAAACGCAGACCATATTAAATTAATTATGGATAATAAAGCTTTACCAAAACGAAAAAGAGATAAACTGAAATCTTTTTTATAGCAGTTATAGTTTAAACTCATACTTTTTTTGCTACTAATGCACGAATAAAACAAAAAGTAAGAGTTAAAACTAATAGCTGTTCTATTTTTAATATCCCTTTGAACTTGTTTATCATATCTTTGTGGCAAATTAAACTATAGATGTCTTTTAAAGATTTAAAAATAAGTAAACCCATTTTACGCGCTGTTGCAGAAGCTGGATATGACAACCCAACTTTAGTTCAAGAAAAAACCATTCCTCTTGTTTTAGACAAAAAAGATGTGATTGTTTCTGCACAAACTGGAACAGGAAAAACGGCTGCTTTTGCACTGCCTATTTTACAATCGTTAATAAATCAACAAGATGCTCCAAAAAAAGGAAAAACAATTAAAGCTTTAATTGTAAGCCCTACCAGAGAATTAGCAATTCAAATTGAAGAAAATTTTAAAACATATAGTTCTTATACTAATCTAAGAACTACGGTTATTTTTGGTGGCGCATCTATAGAACCACAAAAAGATGTATTGAAAAAAGGCGTTGATATTCTTATTGCAACACCTGGCCGTTTATTGGATTTACATAAACAAGATATGGTCAATTTAGATTATGTAGAAACTTTAGTTTTAGATGAAGCCGATTTAATGCTAGATATGGGTTTTATTGATGATGTAAGAAAGATTGAACGTTTATGTACTAGAGAAAAACAGATTCTTTTGTTTTCAGCAACGATTCCTCATAAAGTAGAGCAATTAGCTAATTCTATCTTAAAAACACCTGAGCGTGTTGAAGTGGCTCAAAATTCTTCTACATCAAAAAATGTTGCTCAGTTATTATATTTTGTTCCTAAAAAAAATAAAATTGAATTGTGTTTACACTTATTGCGACATACAATTAAAGGCAATATTATCATTTTCAGACGCACAAAGTTTGGAGTTGATAAATTGGAAAAAACACTGTTAAACAATGGATATAAAGTAGATAGTATTCATGGTGATAAAAGTCAGACAGGAAGGCAAGACGCCTTAACCAGATTTAAAAAAGGCGAAGCAAATATTTTAATTGCTACAGATGTGGCTGCTCGTGGTATAGACATTAATGATTTGGATGCTGTAGTAAATTTTGATTTACCTAACGTACCCGAAACCTATGTACATAGAATTGGAAGAACCGCCAGAGCAGGAAATACCGGAATGGCATATTCTCTTTGTTCTGCTGATGAAAAAGATTATATAAAAACCATCCAACAACTCATTCAAATACAATTGGATGTTATAGGAGACCATCCATACCCTTTAGACCCTAAAGCAAAACCCATTATTCACAAGTCTAAAAAAACAGGGAGCAAACATAGAAAAGGACGCAAAAGCGAAGCTTCTAAAAAGAAAAAGAAACGTTGGTACTAAAAGCCTGAAGTTAAAAGTCTAAATTTCAAATCGTTTATCGAAATGTTTTTTAAGTAAGGGTATTTGTATGCAAATCATCAATCCGAAAAACAGAACCGCATACGTAAACGATTTAGAAAGTGTTAAACTTGGTAAAATATCCAAATTTATATTTGAAAGCATCCTAAAATCCATAGACTGTATCCAATTTGAAGTTTCTATTTTGGTTCCAAAAAATAAAATATAGAATACTAATGACAAAATACCAAAACCAATTAAAATCCATGAGGTTTTGGAAATAAGTGGTTTATAAACCGTTGCTTTACTTTCTTGCAAGGCATTAACTCTAGACATTACGGAATCGGTAAAATTAAAAGAAGGACTTTCAATTGTAGTTTTCGTTATAACTTTTCTAGATAAATCATCTAGATATTTAGTTTCTTTATCTTCCATAATTTTCAATAATTTCTGGTTCTAACTGCGCCTTCATAATAGTTGCCAATTTCTTCCTGCTTCTAAATAATTTCACTTTTACATTATTAGGAGTTAATCCAATAACTTTTGAAATCTCATCTAAAGATTGGTCTTCAAAGTAATATAAAGTTAACATAAAAGCATCGTCACTTGGCAATTGTGCTAAACATTTCTGAATAGCTTGATTACGCTCTTCATTTTCTAATTGACTTAAAGCATTATCCATAGTTTTTACTTGATGTTCAGTAAATTCATCAATAGCAACATCATTAAAATGCTTTCTATTCTTTTTTAATCGATCTAAACTTGTATTGTAGGCTATTCTATAAATCCATGTTGAAAATTTTGAATCGCCTTTAAATCGGCCCATAGATTTATAGGCTTTTATAAAGGTGTCTTGAGACACATCTTCGGCTTCTTCCCTATTCTTCAACATTCGTAATGTTAATGTATATACTAAATCCTTATAACGGTCTACCAATATTGCAAACGCATTTGTGTCCCCATTAATAATTAAGTTAATATAGTGTTGGTCGTCGATGGTCATTTTGAAAGTAAGACGACTAAATAACTTATAAGGTTACAATAAATTTTAAAAAAATAATTAACTAAAAGTGTAACCAATATTAAAAGTGTGTCGTCATAAGCTATGTACACATTAAAAATAATCAATTAAAAACAAACAATTATGGGATCAGAATTAATCATTATACCAATTATATTTGGTGCAATTTTCGGCGTGTTTTATTTGTATTTTTCTACAAGAAATAAAGAGCGTTTAGCGCTTATAGAAAAAGGAGCCGATGCTAGTATTTTTGTAAAAGGAAAAGGGCACACAGCACCAATTTGGAAAGTACTTATTTTAAATCTAGCCTTACTCTTAATGGGTATTGGTGTAGGCGTATTTTTAGCTTCAATATTAGATCACTATACAACTCTAGATGAAGATGCAGTCTATCCTGCAACTATTTTTCTAATGGCTGGTATTGGTTTATTTATAGGTTTTAATATGACTAAAAATTTAGATAAAGAATAAGCACAAACTACAAATCAATCAAACTAATTAAAACTGCTTTCTCGATGAAGGCAGTTTTTTATTTTACAGTAAAATCAAAATAAGTATCTCGAAATGGTTCTCCATGAAGTGTAAAATGCCACCATTCCTTAGGGTAATTTCTAAACCCAAATTTCAACATAAAAGTTTGAAGCAATAGCCTATTCGCCTTTTGCTTCTCAGTAATATTTTCATTAGTAACCCAAGATTCTTCACCGAAAAAATCATAAGCACTTCCCATATCTAATGGAATGCTTGTATTACCATCAATAATAGTTAAATCTATTGTGCTTCCCCTGCTATGCCCAGATCTAGTAGCTATATACTCCTCTTTAAAAAGATTTCTCTTTTTAACGTTAGGATAAAACTTTTGTTTATTAATAGTATCATTCAAATCTCTAGCCCACTTTATAAAGTGATTTACAGCTTCTTGAGGTCTATAACCATCATACACTTTTAAACATAGATTTTGCTCTTGTAATGCTTCATGAACCAGTTTTAAAGCCCTAGCAGATTCTATAGTTAATATGAGCTTATTAGAATGATACCCCTCAATAGGTGTACCTACAAAGTTGTTTGGAGTAAAATAGCGAAGCTCTACATCTAAATCAGGAATAATATCTTCAACATATACAAAACCCTTTGGAAGTTGAGCGTAAAAATTAGAAAAAACCAGACAGATTAAAAAAGTTAAAGTATACTTCATTTTAATTTTGAATTACGCTAATTTAGAAAATAAAAGAATATGCTTTTCCAAAGTCCTATAAATTTAAATCTAAAAGATGCAGAAGTAACATACTATCCCAATTTCTTTAACATAAATGACGCAGATAATTATTTCACGAACTTATTGAAATATATCAAATGGAAACAAGACACTATAACGGTTTTTGGAAAAACACACTTACAACCACGCTTAACAGCTTTTTATGCTAATAATGAAAACACCTATAAGTACAGTAATATTGTAATGTTACCAAATGCATTTGAAGGTGGTTTATTAAAAATAAAGAATGAAATTGAAACTGAACTGAACATTAAATTCACCAGTTGTTTAGCAAATCTATATCGAGATGGCAACGATAGTAACGGGTGGCACTCAGATAATGAAAAAGAACTTGGGGAAAATCCAATTATAGCTTCAGTATCGCTAGGAGCCCAAAGAGTCTTTCATCTTAAAAATAAAACGGATAAAGCACTTAAAACAAAACTTATTTTACAACATGGAAGTCTTTTATTAATGCAAGGGGAAACTCAAACTAATTGGTTGCATCAAATACCAAAAACTAAAAAAAATATAGGAAAACGAATTAATTTAACATTTCGAATTATTGCATAAAAAAACCGAGTTCCCTCAAACTCGGTTTTCTTTCAATTTGCTTTTTATATTATGATGCTAGATTTGGGGTTTCCTTGTTTAACAACATAATGCAAATATTAATTAATTAATCCATTGAACTAAAAAGTGTGTTATTTAGTACACTCCAAATATATACTTATCAAACATATTTAAACGACTAAATACATTTAAAATCGATGAAATACATTAAATTTTAACATTTATAGATGACTTAATCGATATTATCGATGAAATGCATAATATTAACTAGTATCTATTCATAAAATATGATCTAAACAGCATAAAAAAAGCATCCTAAAATAGAATGCTTTTTTACTAACTAACCAACCAAAATATGAATTACAATTCTTAAGCTTAAAGTAACCACTCAATAAACTTTTATAACGAATGTAATTATGATTAATATATAACAATTTTTGTGCCAAAATTAAATCACAATAATATTTTTGTGATTTATTTAACACATTAATTCCAAAGTAAAATAGTATAAGCAACTAGTAATTCACATTTAATTGTTTGATATTTGTGCTTCTTTTAAAACGATTTTAAAAATTTATGAAAAAAATATCATTTCTGTTATTAGCTTTATTTATAATTGCTTGTGGTAAAGAGCAACATGATTTAACAGTAAAAGCCCATATTAAAGGCTTAAAAAAGGGAACACTTTATCTTAAAAAGGTTGAAGACACTACATTAGTTACCATAGACTCACTAGTTGTTAATGGTAATTCAAATATCGAATTACATAGTGATTTAGATAGTCCAGAAATTTTTTATTTATATCTTGATAAAAATAGTGCTGAAAAAGATAGAATTACATTTTTTGCTGATAAAGGCATTACAGAAATTAATACTACACTAAAAAACTTTGCTTTTGAAGTTGACATTAAAGGCTCTGAACAACAAAAAACCTTAGAAGAGTATTTTACTGTTATTTCTAAAATTAACAATAGAAACTTAGAAAATTTTAAAGAACAATTTGAAGCCCAAAAAGCCGGAGACACAGCTAAACTTACTCTTTTAAAAAAAGAAGGTAACAATACACTTAAACGCAAATATTTATATACTGTAAATTTTGCCTTAAATAATAAGAATAGCGAAGTTGCTCCTTATTTAGCACTAACAGAAATCTATAACGCTAGAATCGATTTATTAGATACCATAAATAAATCTTTAACACCTAAAGTTAAAGCTTCCAAATATGGAAAAGAATTAAACGCTTTTATCAATAAAATAAAAACCACAGAAACAAACAAATAAACTTCTTATTATAAGTACATGACAAACATTATTTTTGAGGAATAAACTACTCGCAATTTTCAAGATAACCAAGACCTCACAGGTTTTGAAAACCTGTGAGGTCTACGTAACGAAAAAGGCATAATATGCTATATGCATGTAGTTTATATTTCTGTTCTAAATTTTTGTAATGTATTAAACCTCTTACTATAAATAAATAAAAAGCCTTTTCCACACGGAAAGGCTTTTTTGTTTTTTAAGAGCCGATGGAGGGACTCCCTTCGACTGCGCTCAGGATAAACTTCTCGTCCCAAGTCAAAATCATGTTTTTACCTTTTTTTGACTTCCTGTTCGCTATTCAATATTTCAGAGCCGATGGAGGGACTCGAACCCACGACCTGCTGATTACAAATCAGCTGCTCTAGCCAGCTGAGCTACATCGGCGTTTTTAACGGGAGCAAAAATAATATTTGCAAGCACTCCATTAAAAATTTTATCCTAGTTTATTAATTTTCTCAATTAAAGCTCTTCCTTTTGTTTCTAACTCACTATTGATAGCTTTAAAATGTGCTTTTGCATTTTCAACATTTTTAGCATTTACCTTTACTATTAATTCATCAAAAGTTTCAATTGCCTCATCAATAATTGCTTCACTTTTCTTAGTGTCTTTGTCTGTATTAGAATATTCCCAAACGTAAACTGCTTCTATAATATCACCTAAAACGTAATTTATATCTTTTTTTAAATCTCTAACATTTGCCATTTTGTGTATTTTAAAATTTCAACAAAAATAAGTAATTAATTCATATAAAGATTCCCGCTTTCGCGGGAATGACAAATTTATTTGATCCATCAAAGCCTACTTTGATAAGTTTATTTTTAACTACACATAAACTTCTAATAGCGTAGCCTTTTTAGAATTAATTTCATAGTGTTCAACGGCTGCAGGCACCAATATGGTTTCTCCTTTTTTTATATTTTCAGAATGTTCATTATAAGTTATTGTCGCGCTGCCTTCAACACATATATAAATAATGAAAGAATCTTTATTATTTTCTTTTTTGAGAGTTGTTGTTACTTCCAAATAACTTGTTGTAAAATAAGGACAACTTACCATCTGATTTAATTGATTTTCTGTTTTAGAGTATGCAACTCTAAAATTATCTGGCATATTAAAATCAATAGCATCAATGGCCAAATCGTTATGAAGTTCTCTTTCATTACCATCATCATCAACTCGATCCCAGTCATAAACACGGTAAGTTACATCGCTAGTTTGTTGTATTTCTGCAAGCATAACACCTGCGCCAATGGCATGTAAACGACCAACTTCAATAAAATAGGTGTCTCCTTTTTTTACGGTATCAAAATTTAAAATTTCGGGAAGTGTTTTATCTTCAAGATGTTTTAAATATTTCTCTGAATCAACATTTTGATTAAAACCAACAATGAGTTTTGAATCTTTATCTGCTTGCATTACATACCACATTTCTGTCTTTCCAAATGAATTATGACGTTCTGCAGCTAATTTATCATTAGGATGCAACTGAATAGATAAAGCTTCTTTAGCATCTATAAACTTAATTAGAAGCGGGAATTTATTCTTAAAAATTCTATAATTGTGAATACCGATTAATTCTGAACCAAAACTTTCTAATAAATCTTTTAAAGATTTCCCTTTTAAAGCCCCATTAGAAACTATGGATGTATTATCATCAACATCTGTAATTTCCCAACTTTCACCACTATTTGGTAGATTAGATTCTTTATTAAGCAGTGTTCTTAATTTTTGTCCTCCCCAAATTTTTTCTTTTAAAATAGGAGTGAATTTTAATGGATATAATGTTTTGTTCATTTTTTAATTTCCTGAATAGGTTACAAAGTTGCGTGGCGTTTCATAAAGTGTAACTTCTAAAGTCAAATCTTTATCCAACTTTGGTTTGATTTTATTGTAAATGATTACCGCAATATTTTCAGCTGTAGGATTTAAGTCTTTAAACTCAGGGACTTCAACATTTAAATTTTTATGATCAAAAGCCTCTTCAACTTCACTTTTGATAATAGCTTTTAATACCTTCATATCAATTACATAACCTGTTTCCTTGTCAATTTCTCCAGTAACACTAAGAATAAGTTCATAGTTATGTCCATGAAAATTAGGGTTATTACATTTTCCGAAGATTTCTTCGTTTTTTTCAAAACTCCAATTTTTTCTGAACAATCTGTGGGCAGCATTAAAATGTGCTTTTCTACTAACGGTTACTTTCATTAAGATGCGATGTTTATATGTTCATAGAATTTATCAAAAATAACTTTAAACCATTCGGTGTATAACTCAGGATGTAATGATATATCAACCTTAATTTCTTCCAATGGCATCCATTTCCAGCTAGCAACTTCATCAATATTAATAGTGGGTTCAGTGTTGTATTTACCTAACAAAACATGATCATATTCGTGTTCCGTTAAACCATTATCAAAAGGCGCTTTATAAATGAATGAAATAGATTCTATTAAATCAACAACAAATCCCATTTCTTCAACTAAGCGTCTTTTTCCAGCTTCAACATTAGATTCTCCATCACGTTGATGGCTGCAGCAGGTATTAGTCCAAAGTCCAGGAGAGTGGTATTTATTAAGTGCTCTTTGTTGCAACATCAGTTCATTTTTATCATTAAAAATAAAAACCGAAAAAGCACGATGCAACAATGCCTTTTCGTGTGCTTCTAACTTAGGCATCAAACCTATTTGCTCATCCTTTTCGTTTACAAGGATAACTTTTTCTTCTTTCATCTGTTAATTTATATTTTTTATTTGGGTCAGATGTAATTCGTCAATAAACATATCGGTTGGTATCAACTTAATGTTATTTATCATTTCATAGTTGAGCAAAAATACAAACAAAATTACAACTTGGTAAATCTCATTTTAAATAAAAAAACACCTAAAATAAATTTAGATGCCTTTTAAGTTGATGGTTAGATATGTTAATTTTCAATCACAATAAATTCACTTCTTCTATTGGCTTGGTGTTCAGCCTCTGTACATTTTAATTTGTTTGTATTGTTACAACGATTAGTTAATCGTGTTTCACCGTATCCCTGTCCGCTTAAGCGTTCTGAGGAAATACCACCTTTCGTGATTATATAATCACGAGTAGATTTATTTCTTCTATTGGACAGCGCCCAGTTATAAGCATCTTTTCCTCTAGAATCTGTATGAGAGCGAACATCTACTTTTACATTAGGAAATTCCTTCATATAATTAATAACTTTTGCTAATTCAATTTCAGCATCAGGGCGAATAAACGATTTATCATAATCAAAATAAATAGGACTCAAATTTAGTAATAACGCTAAATCTGTACCTATTTTGGCTGCTTGAGGTTCTAATTTTAATTCTAAATTAAATTCAGGTTTTTCATTTGATTTTATTGAGAAATCGGTAAAATCATCTTTGTACTTTTCTTTTTTAGCCTCTACTAAATAGGTTCTGTCTTTACAACCCAAGCTAAAAGTAAATTTCCCAAAGTCATCACTTTTTAAAGACTGAAGTAGGTTTCTACTAGAATCATAAATAAACACATCTGTATTAGCTAAAATGTCTTGAGTTCTTTTATTTATTACAATTCCTGAAATAGCTTTAGTACAAGCTGGAATAACAAAACTATAGATATCATCATCCCCTTTCCCTCCTTCTCTATTAGAAGAAATATAGCCTTTTCTTGTAGTTTCATTAACAATATATCCAAAATCATCTTTAGGACTATTAATAGGTTTTCCCATATTGTGAATCATTGTCATTGACTCATTAAGTCTATCAATTTCAACTTTATAGACATCAAGCCCTCCTAAACCTACATGGCCATCAGATGAAAAATAAAGAATGCCTTTATCACTAACAAAAGGAAAATTCTCTCTGCCTTCAGTATTAATTTTTGCCCCTAAATTCACGGGTTCTCCATAAGTTCCATCATCATTTATATCCACTACAAAAATATCCGATGCACCTTGAGTACCAAACATATCTGAAGCAAAATATAGTTTTTTTCCATCGGCACTAAGTGCTGGATGCGCTACATTATATTCATCATTATTAAACGGTAAAGACTCAATATTTGCCCATACACTATCAACCAAAGTTGCTTTATAAATTTTTAAGCCATGAATGTTTTCACTATTCTTTTTGAACTTGCCTTTGAAAAAATTGTTTCTTGTGAAGTACGCTGTTTTGCCGTCTTTTGTAAAAGTTGTAGAAGACTCGTGGTATTTGGTATTTACAGCGCCATTTACTTCTTTAACAGTTCCATCTCCGTTTAATTCAAATAAATCTAAGAATGGTTGTGCATTCCAACTATAAATCTTTTCATCTACATCTCGTGATGATGCAAAAATTAAATGATCGTTGTAAGTTGATGTCCCAAAATCTGAAAACCCTGTGTTGATATCTAAATTTAATAATTCAAAATCACTAGACATTACATCAATAGCTTCAACATAATCTTGTTTGCTTAAAAACTCTCTAACTCTTGAGTCTTCTGGCCTTAGAGCTGCAAAATTTTTAAATGCCTTATCAGCATCTTTATACTTTTCTTGAGCCTTTAGTGATTGAGCATACCTAAAATAATTTTCAGGAGCCAATTGAATATTTAAATCCATTAACTTTTTATACCATCCCGAAGCATCTTTCATTTCACTATTAAAATAAAAGGCATTAGCCAGTTTTTCAATAACTTCTGGAGAAGCATCTGCTTTATTTGCTAATACTAAAAGTTGATTTCTCGATTCTATATAAGATAAGTTTTCATACTTTTTTATAGCACTTGAAGCTTTTGCTTTTTGTGCAAATGAACTGTTAAAAACCAAAGCACTTAGTATAGATAGTATATATATTGTTTTTTTCATATCTGTAATCTTTTAGAAGAATCTTGGTGATAAAATTTTACCTATTTGTTGTAATTCAAATCGCAACATAATTTCGTGAGTTCCACTGTTATAATTATTCAATGCAGTCGTAGTTGCATCATAAGCATAACCTAAAAACAAACCTGGATTAATTTGAAAGCCAACTAAACCACTTACAGAATCATCCCATCTATAAGCTAAACCTAAAGTGAATTTATCATTAAATAACGCATTAACTGATAGGTCCGCAATTAATGGTGCACCTGAAACACCTTTTACTAAAAATGCTGGTTTTAGCTTAGTATTATCACTTAAATCAAACACATAGCCACCAATTAGAAAATAGTGTAAACGTTCAGTTGCTATTGATTCTTGAAAATCATCGTAATATTCCGTATTCAAAATATTAGGAACTGATAAACCCAAATACCATTTTTCTGAATGCAGATACAAACCAGCTCCAAGAGTTGGTGATATTAAATCGATGTTCTCGTTAAATAATCTATCTGAGTTTTGAAAACGACCTTTGCTCCAATCGGTATCAAGAATATGTAGTCCTCCTTTAAGACCGAAAGACAGTTCCAAATCACCAGATTCATCGACTGGTATGGTATAGGATACATTAGCATCAATACTCGTTTCTTCTGCAGGTCCTAACTGATCGCTAACAATATTTAAACCTAAACCTATTCTTTCGTTTTTTAAAGGTGAATGAATACCAAAAGTTATAGTTTTTGGAGCTCCATCAATACCTACCCATTGTGTTCTGTACAATGCTGTTGCACTTAACACATTTCTTTGTCCAGCATAACCCGGATTTACACTCATTGTGTTATACATATATTGGGTGTATTGCGGGTCTTGTTGAGCTTGTGTTTCAAAACTTAATAGTGCAGTAAACACTACTAAAATTAAACCTTTTATGAATGATGATTTTTGTATCATTTTTTTAATCTTTTTTTAGTCGTTTACTTTATATTATCTGTTTATGTATAACCATCCTACTTTTGGTTTGGAACCATCTCCGAAGTCTAAAACATAATAATATGTTCCTACTGGTAGCTTTTCTGAGCTGTTAATTGTAGCTCTACCATTAGATGTTCCATCCCAATCATTATTGTATGCTCTCTTTTCATATACTTTATTACCCCAACGGTTATATACCTCTAACTTATTATTAGGAAAGTTTTCAATACAATTTATAATTAAAGTATCATTAACGCCATCTCCATTTGGAGAGAACTCATTAAAAATTAATAAACATCCTAGTTCAGTTATAGTAGGATCATCAGATGCGTTTCCATCTAAATCATCACCATCATCACTCGTATCTGTTACTGTCCCTGACGATCTTGTTGATGCTGTTGCAACAACACTGTTACTTACTCCTCCAGCATTTATAGCTGGCTGAGTAATTTTAAAACTCGCATAATAAGTAGCAGTTTCACCTACAAGAAGTGTTCCTTCAAAACTACCTTGATCTGCACTATCAAACACTGGTTCTTCGGTTAAAGAAATTATATTCCCATTGGCATCTAAGAATGAATCTACTAAAGTTATATCTGTTAAAACAATGTCTCCAATATTTTTAACTTCAATAGTATAAAAGATTTTATTATTTAATTCAGTTCCTGAAACATCAGCTGTTTTAGTTACTTCAATTATAGCTTCACAACCCGTTGTTATAGGATTACATGGGTCAGTTGGATCTGATGTTGGTCCACCCGTAAAGGTTGTTGGATCGTCTGGTGTACTCGGATCGTCAATGCCTGTAGTCTCCTCACAATCTGTTAAGCCATCACCATCGGTATCTGTAGTATTGATGCCGATTGGACTACACGGATCGTTTGGATCTGATGTTGGTCCACCCGTGAAAGTTGTTGGATCGTCTGGTGTGCTCGGATCGTCAATGCCTGTAGTCTCCTCACAATCTGTTAAGCCATCACCATCGGTATCAACGGTATTGATGCCGATTGGTAAACATGGATCATTCTCATCAAACGGTCCTGGATATGTTGTTGGATCTTCTGGTGTCGATGGATCATCGATACCTGTAGTCTCCTCACAGTCTGTTAAGCCATCACCATCGGTATCAACAGTATTGATGCCGATTGGTAAACATG